>DATHMF010000041.1 GCA_035487355.1 Terriglobales bacterium
GTAGGACTCTCATCTGCGTACCTCTCCTTTTTTAATTTTTTGAACTATTTATTTTTACTTTCTGTAAGAAACTGCCAAGCGGACGATCTTGAAAAAAGTTTTTAGAGTTAGTACGAACAACAACCTTTAGGCAGGCAAGTCCTTCGGCTGGCTTTCGACAAGCTCAGGGCCCAGCTCTTCGAAAGTCGCAGCGTATACTGCAACCTCTCTCAAGCCAGGCCCTGATGCATCATTCGTCTCGAATTCCTTCGCCCATATCTCAAAACAGCAGCTAACGAATCTCTTTTACCGTCGCACGGACTTTCGTCGCTACCTCTTGCGGCAGAGGAGCATAGGTCAACTGCTGGGCCATGGGTTCGCCCTTATCCAGCATCCAATTGAGAAAGTCCAGAATGATCTTCTGCGTGCCGGCGTCTTTGGCCTGCGCAGGGATCAGAAGCCAAGTGAAGGTGGAGATAGGATAAGCATTTTTGCCGGGTGCGTTGGTGATGGAGACACGAAAATCGGCTGGCATGTTCTTAACAGACGCAGCAGCAGTGGTTACTCCTTCGAGGCTGCCTTTCACAAAACTGCCCGCAGCGTTCTTTACGCTGCCATAGGCAATATTGTTTTGTACGGCATAAATCAACTCGACATAACCGATGGCGCCTTCACTCTGCCGCACCATACCGGCGACGCCCTCACTGCCCTTTGCGCCCAAGCCTACGGGCCACTTAGGTGCAGCACCCTTGCCGGGTCCGCTGTTCCACTCTGGACTGACTTTGGAGAGATAGTCTGTAAAACAATAGGTGGTCCCGCTACCCTCGGAGCGATGCACCACGAGAATGGCCTCATTGGGAAATTTGACACCTGGGTTGATCTTGGCAATTGCCGGGTCGTTCCAGGCGGTTATCTTGCCGAGGAAGATGCCAGCCAAAATATCAGGGGTAAACTTCAGGTCCGTGGTCACACCCGCCAAATTGTAGATGGGGACCACCGCGCCAAGGACGGTAGGAATATGGTAGATCTTGGTTTTGGCTTGAGACAGTTGCTCATCTGTCATCGGGCCATCGGAGGCGCCGAAGTCCACAGTTCCGGCCAGCACCTGGCGAATGCCGCCGCCGCTGCCGATGGGTTGATAGTTAATCTGAACATCCGGATGCTCATTGTGATATTCACTGAACCACTTGGAATAGATGGGATTGGGAAAAGTCGCTCCTGCTCCGTTCAGCGTGGTTTGCGCAACTGTCCAAGAGCAAACCAGGAGGGTCATACACAAGACGAACGTGAGGCGTCGAATCATCATAATTCTCCTAAACATTAAGTTGGATTTCAATTCACTTCTAATGGGGTCTTGTTAACGTAATGTTAAAAAACTGTGAATTTCACGTGAAAGGGGGGAATAAAAGGACTTTTCGGCGGTTACATTCGGTTTTGCGGGTGCTCTGGCGGGGTCGTCTTGGTCGCGTAGTGAGTGCGCAGGTGCTCCAGGAACATTTGCTCATAGGGCTTATTTCGCGCCATTAACAGGTGGCGGACAGAGTGCCCACTTAAAAGATGGCATATCTCTTCAGCTAAATTCTTGGCGTGGTCGCCGGCGCGCTCCAGCGCCTGGGCCATGAAGATTACCTGAATGCTCTCGGGACCCGAGGCATGCTCAAGATGTGCGATCACCAGGAGGTTGCGCAAGCGGTCAATTTCCGAGTCGGCGCGCAAGACGCCAACTGCACATTCGAGGTCTCGGTTCAGGAAGGCCTGCAAAATATCGCCCAGCATTTTCTCTAGAATGGAGCCCATCTTAATAAGCTGGCTTACATCCTCCATTTCCAGGCGATCACGTACCGCTTCGGCGCGCACGGTAAAGCTCAACGTCAGGTCACCAATGCGCTCCAGATCAATCATCAGCTTCATGCAAGCCAGCAACTCACGGGCCTGATCTGGAGATACTGTAGTAATGGTTGCTGTAACGCTCTTATCAATCTCACGATCCAGAAAATCCAGCTTCTCCTCGGCCTCTTTGACCGCCTGGAAAGACTCGCGCGATCCCTTGGCCAAACTATTTGTCGCCTCCCCGACAGCAACCCGGGTAAGATGACATGCCTCGCGCGTCAGAGCAACAATTTGCGAAGGTGCGGTTACCTCTAACGCGGTGATCTCTGAAGAAGGTGGCTTTTCCATTGTCAATCGCTCCGACCTGTACTGCGCAGCAGTAATTCTGCAACGAACACCTGCTTATGGGAGGAAAACCAGCGCACCAGCCGTATTTTGGCTGAGGGGCCTCTTTCTATTTCACCGGACGGCATTGGGCCATCGGAATCAAGAGGATTTTTGATATCACCGGATTCCACGGCCGCCACTGGAGTTGGCATACACAATCCCCCTGCATGCCATTAAAGTGAGTTGTTGTTACAAGATGATTAAGAAACCGTGAATTTGTGATGAATTTCCTCAGCAGGCAATTCCTCTGCCGAACGCAGAAGGCCAAAAAAGAAGGTTGAACCACGGTTCAGTTGGCTTTCGACGCGTACGCTGCCCCCGTGATTGAGGATGATGTGCTTCACGATGGCGAGTCCCAGGCCGGTGCCTCCGGTCTCTTTTGAGCGGGCTTTATCCACGCGATAAAAGCGCTCGAAGATGCGTGGCAGATGCTCAGAAGCGATTCCCGGACCGAAATCACGCACGTAGAATTCCGCTCCATCCGGGGTTTCCCGTGCGCCGATCTTGACCTCAGATCCCGAATGCGCATACTTCACGGCATTTTCAATGAGATTGGAAAATACCTGGAGGATAGCGTGGCGATCGGCGGCCACGACCACCGCCGGGCAATTCTCCAAATCCACGTGAAAATTGATTCCTTGTGTGAGGTCGTGGAAATTGGTAAGCGCGTCTTCCAGCAAAGCGCGCGCTTCAACCGGTTGAAATTCCATCTTCTGTTCACCGGATTCTACCCGCGCCAGGGTAAGCAGATCGTTGGTAAGACGGGCCATGCGGTCGGCATTTTTACGTATCACTTCGAGAAATTCACGCGTCCTGACTTCCGATTGAGGGACCGCATCCAACAGGGTCTCGGTATAGCCCTGGACGGAAGTCAGGGGCGTACGCAGTTCGTGCGAAACGTTGGCGATGAAGTCTCGCCGGGTCTTCTCCACGCGTTCGATCTCGGTCATGTCGTGCAGTACCGCGACCGCTCCTCCGCCAGACATCGGAGCAGCGGTGACACTGTACATTCGTCCAGGAGAAATGGAAACTGCCCGAGCGCTGCGTACCTGGCGGGAAGAGATACTCTCTTCAATGGCGCGCAGAGCTGCGGGATCGCGCAATACGTCGGTAAGCGGCGAGCCCGGGCGCACATTTCTGCCGACAAGCCGCACCATCGCACCATTTACCCACTGCGTGTGGCGGCCGGAAGAAACCGCAATCACGGCGTCCTGGATACTGTTGAGTAGGGTCTCAAGCTCGCTGCGGCTGCGTTCTAATGCACTAAAGCTCTCTTCCAATTTGCGGGCCGTGCGGTCCAGGGAGCTGCCTACCTGGGCGATCTCATCATGGGAGAACTCCGCCACACGCGCGGAGAGGTCACCGGCTGCAATCTGCTCGGCAAACAGAACCACGCGCCGCAAACGGCGCGCAATGGAGTGCGCCATTAGACCCGCAAAAATCATGGCAGCTAAAACAGCGAGCACGGAGGCCCACAAGATCCGTCGCCGAACCTGGGCAATATCCGCTTGAATACTAGATAGAGGATAGGCAAGCCGGACAGCCCCGCCGGGAATAGGCGCCGCTACGTAAAGAAAGTCAATTCCCAGAGTGTGACTGGTGCGGATATTGCTTCCCGTCTGCCCCTGCAGGGCCGCAATGAACTCGGGACGTGTGGCGTGGTTTTCCATGGTGTCTGGGTTCGCCTCGGAATCGGCCAGAACCTTGCCCGAAGAATCAATCACAGTAGCGCGGGCCCCGGCCGCGGTGGCTTCTTCTTGTACCAACTGCACAAGAGGAAGGGTCTTATCATGTTGTACACGCGCAGCAAAAAGGTGGGTTTTTTGTGTAAGGGAGGCGGTAATCTCGCGTTGGAGAGAATTTTCCCAATCGCGCCGTAGAGTCAAATCCAGGGTTATGGTGGTAGTGGCAATCACCAGCAAAAATGCAGCCAGTAATTTGCCGAATACCTTACTCTTCACTTAGGAACCTCAAAACGATACCCTGCCCCGCGCACGGTGCGCAGATAACGCGGATTTTCCGGATCGCGCTCAATCTTTTCACGCAACTTGCGCACGTAAACATCCACCGAACGGGGCGTGACAAACTGCGTCTCTCGCCAAACGGCGTCAAGAATCTGGTCGCGGGTGAAAACTCTGCCGGCATGGCGTGCAAAATAGTCGAGCAGACGAAACTCTGTAGCCGTAGTGGAAACGGGCTTGCTGCGCACAGTAAGCAGCATGGCTCCGGAATCAATCCGGATATCGCCTGCCTCCACCACCGAGGGCGCCAGCGGACGCTCGAAGCGCCGCAAAACCGCCTTCACTCGCGCCACCATCTCGCGTGGGCTGAAGGGCTTGCTGATGTAATCGTCGGCACCCAACTCCAGGCCCAGCACCCGGTCAGCCTCACTGCTTCTTGCAGTCAGAAAAATAACCGGAATTACCCGCAATGATGCATTCTGGCGAATCTGGCGGCACAAATCTAAGCCGTCGCCCCCGGGTACCATGATATCCAATAGAAATAGGCACGGGCGAAGCTGCTCTGCTTCAGTCAAAACAGAGCTCACCCGGGGATAAACACGGACTGCAAAGCCGGCGGATTCCAAATGATGCCGCACCAGTTGGGCAATATCCTGATCATCTTCCACTACGAAGATGGCCTGCTTCACAAAGTGTATTGTATCTTCAGTGGCAGGATTCACAACATAAGATGTCGAATCAATAAAGTCAGGGCGGGCCAAGGGTCTAGTATTCTCCTCTTTTTATAGAGTCACTCAGGTGCGTCTTGCCGTGGCGGACATCCACGCCGCGCACCCAATAGAAGATGTCTTCGGCAATATTGGTGCAATGGTCGGCGATGCGCTCCAGATAGCGCGACGCCAGCAAAAGCTGGAAGTTAGGCTGCACTTTCTTGGGTGTAGCCTCCATGGCAGCCAACAGCCGCTGATAAACCTTGTCGCGGTACTCATCCACCAGATCTTCGCTTTCCAGGACCTCAGTCGCTGCCACCAAGTCGTGGCTCAGCAGCGCCCCCAGGCTCTTCTGGGTCATGGCCTTCACAGGCTGGGCCATGGCGATAAGTTCAGGCGGGGTCTCCACCGGGGGCATCTCGGCCAGCGAAATAACACGCTTGGCAATACTGACCGCGAGATCTCCCATGCGCTCCAGGTCGTTATTGATTTTTACGGTTGCAATCACCAGCCGGGCTTCGTCTTCCTGCACGGCCCGTCCAACCAACGCACGAACAGCGTTCTCATCAATTACGCACTCCATGGCATTGATGGTCGATTCACTCATGATGACCGTGCGCGCCATTTGTACATTGTGTTTCAGCAAGGCATCAATCACGGTTTCCACGTTGGAACGGACGGTTTGGGCCATCCGGGAAAGAAATGGAACCAGGGCCTGCGAGCTATCCAAGCCGCGCTTGGGCGTAACGCTGGATTCCACAATAGGTTTGCGGATGATCGCCGCCGGCATGAGGGCCTCCCTGTAAGAATGTGGAACAGGACAGCTTATCGGCTGGATGTTAAGAGATTATGAATTTCCCGGCGATTCACGCGTGATTTTAGTACACTACCGCGCCCGATTTGACCCTCACTCCATGCGGTTGTTAGTATGGAACTGCGGGGTGGAGCAGTCTGGTAGCTCGTTGGGCTCATAACCCAAAGGTCGGTGGTTCAAATCCACCCCCCGCAACCAAATCTTTAAAGCACTTACCTTGACTGATCCGATTCCACGTCATTGTGCGCCTTCCCAGCCGTCTCATCGCCAACCGTTGGTTGCCATTCATTCTCATTTCTCCTAAATAGTCGAATCTCGTTACAGAATTGCGATATTTCCCGTTGAATCCCCTCATCTTGCTGCAAGCATTGAGGATGACAGAGTGCTGTTTTTTAATGCGGCTTAGGCGAGTGATAGATCATCACTGGCTTTGCGTAAGGCATGTAAGTCGAATCCCCTCGATAGCAGGCGAAAACCGTGTCGTGTCCCACGAAAGTGGCTTGGGCAGCGGTGATCTTGGCTACGCCGTTTACGTCGAGTGTGCCGCTCCCAACAAGTGTGGTTCCTTCAATGAAATCTACACTGCCTGTAGGTGTAGGAGACGAGGTCGCAGAGACCGGAGAGCAGCAAACAATATTGGGTGTGACCGTAGCTGTGTAGGTCACAGTTACAGTCTTATGGAAAACCGAAGCTAAGGGAGACAGTGCAGGCGTGATAGCGACGGCCACGAGAACAGGCGTTCCTGATCCAAAATTGACTGTCTGGCTGAGAGGGGCGGAGGAGCTGCCGCTGAAGTTTGTGTCTCCGCCGTAGCCAGCGGTGATGGAGTGTGTACCGGACGGAAGCAGTGAGCCTGAGACTGTAATCACCGCCTGGGCATTGCCGTTTAATGCACGCGTAGCCACGGCGGTTCCGTCTATAGAAAACACAACTAGCCCGGTGGGTGTACCGGTGAATTGCGGGCTCACCGTCGCGGTGAAGCTGATCGCCTGTCCGGAAAGAGAAGGGTTCGTCCCTTTCGTCAGAGCAACCGCGACGCTACTTGATGCTTGAGTTACGGTCAAGGTGAGCACGCTGGAGGTGCTGCCGAGGAAGTTTCGATCACCCGAGTAGCTGGCGGTGATGCTATGAATGCCTGGTGTCAGCGATGATGTCGTGTAGCTGGCGACTCCGCCGCTCAAGATAACCGGCGAGTTCAACGGAGTTCCGTTATCCACGAACTGCACCGTGCCGCTGGCGACAACGGAAGAAACCGTCGCTGTGAATGTTACTGTCTGCCCGAAAGGGGAAGGATTACCGCTGGAACTCACTATGGTCGAGCTTGGCTCCGGCGCCGCATTTGTCCCCGTTCCCGACAGCGCGATGGTATGGACGTGGTTGGCCACACCGTTGTTGTCGTCCGTAACGTGCACGGTTCCGGTTGCCAATCTGGCAAGATCCAAGGAGGTCGGCGCAAAAATCACGCTGATGGTGCAACTGGCTCCCGCCGCCAATTGCGCCGGGCAGTTGTCGGACTCCAGGAAATGGCCGGAAACCGAGATCCTGCCGATATCCAGCGGACCATTCGCGTTCGTCAGCGTCACGGTCTGCGCCGGGCTGTTGGTATTCACCGGCTGCTGGCCAAAATCCAGGCTCGTCGGGGAGAGTCCCGCACTCGGTGGCGCTACCACGAACGCATACCCAGTAATGTTGCTCACAAAAGGAGTGGACGACGTCCCCTGGTTCGCGGAAGTAATATCCTGCAGGTCTGCGTAGGCATAGGCGATGTGGATTCCTGGCTGCAATGGTGTTGCCAATGTCGCCGTAAATTGTTCATTGCCTTCGCTTGCCGCCAAGGTCCACGGCCCTCGCCAGGTATCGATCTGCATGTACATCGCCTGCACTGGCGGAGCAAGTGGGGGAAACGCACCGCTGTCCGAAAAATGAAGAGTGGGCGTGAAGATTCCCGTGATGTTCCCCGGCAGCGGTGTGATCGCAGCTTGTAGCGGAATGGGTGGGGCCTGCTGTTCCTGGAGGACAAGTACTTTGCCTTCGGTGCCACCCGCAGTAGTGGTGTAAACCGTGTCGGTCACCGGATTCACTGCCATGCCACCGCTGGGCCCCAACCCGGAGGGAATCGTAGCGATAATGGTATTGGTAGGCCCGTCGATCACGGTTACGGTGGTATCGCCCGAATTGGCGACGTAAATCTTGTTCGTTACCGGATTCACTACCATGCCAACTGGCTGCTGACCGACGGTGATTGTCGTGGGGGTATTCGTCGCTCCGTCGAGTATCGTCACGGTATTGAACGTGTTGGCGAAGTAGATTTTGTTGGTGATCGGATTCACGTCCACCGCAAGCGGGGGGTCAATCCCGGTGGGAATCGTGGTCGCCGAGTTCGTGGCCCCGTCAATCACGGTCACGGTGTTGTTGCCAAAGGCGTTGATAGAGGAGTCGGCAACGTAGATCTTGTTGGTCACTGGATTCACTGCGATTGCCGCTGGAGCGTCTCCGTCAGGAATTGTCGTGGTGGAGTTCGTGGCTCCATCGATCACCGTCACGCTATTGCCCAGGTTGGCAACGTAAATTTTGTTGGTCACCGGATTCACCGCCACAGCAACCGGCTGCAATCCGGCGGCAACCGTGGTAGCGGAATTGGTGGCCCCATCGATCACCGTCACGCTATTGCCCAGGTTGGCAACGTAAATTTTGTTGGTCACCGGATTCACTGCCACGGCAGCCGGCTGCGATCCGGCGGCAACCGTGGTGGCGGAATTGGTGGCCCCGTTGATCACAGTCACGTTAGCGCTGGCGTTGTTGGCAATGTAAATCCTGTTGGTCACCGGATTCACCGCCACGGCAACAGGCTGCGATCCGGCGGCAACCGTCGCCGTCGCATTGGTGGCCCCGTCGATCACCGTCACGTCGTTGCTGTCCCGGTTGGGGGCGTAAATCTTGTTCGTCTCCAGGTTCGCCGCGATTGACTGTGGGTTTGTCCCGACGGTGACCAATGTTGTGGTGATGGCCGCCCCGTCGATAACTGTTACAAAGGCAAAGTTGTTGCCATAAACCTTGTTGGTCACTGGATTGAGCAACAATCTAACCTGATTCTGTGTTCCGGCAATTGTGGTGGTAGTGTTTGTCGCCCCGTCGATTACCACTATGTTGGAATTATTACCGCAGCCAACATAAATTTTGTTCGTCAGGGGGTTTACTACCACGGCCCCCGGTATTTCTCCGGTAGCCACTGTGATGGTGGAATTGGTGGCCCCGTCAATTACCGTCACATTGGCGGTTTGATTGTTGGCAACGTAAATTTTGTTCGTCAGGGGGTTTACTGCCACGGCCTCCGGATTACCTCCAGTGGAAACTGTGGTGGTGGAATTGGTGGCCCCGTCAATTACCGTCACGTTGGCGCTGAGATTGTTGGCAACGTAAATCTTATTGGTCACCGGATTCACTGCTACTGCCACTGGATCATTTCCAGTGGAAACAGTGGTGGCGGAATTGGTGGCCCCGTCAATCACCGTCACGTTGGCGCTGAGATCGTTGGTAACGTAAACCTTATTCGTCAGCGGATTCACCGCCACGGCCGACGGCTCCGATCCGGCGGCAACCGTGGTGGTGGTGTTGGTGGCCCCGTCAATCACGGTCACGTTGTTGCTACCATTATTAGCAACGTAAATCTTGTTGGTCACAGGATTCACTGCCACGGCCGACGGATTCAATCCGGCAGCAACCGTCGCGGTGGTATTGGTGGCCCCGTCGATCACCGTCACATCGTTGCTGTTGAAGTTGGCGACGTAAATCTTGTTGGTTACTGGATTTACCCCCACTGCGACTGTCCCGACTCCGGTAGTGATTGTGGTAGTGGAATTAGTGGCCCCATCGATGACGATCACGTTATTGGGACTGGTATTGCTCGTGAAGTCGGCAACATAAACCTTGTTGGTGACCGGATTCAGTTGCATCGCGTACGGAAATGATCCGACGTTGACCGTCCCCGACACGGCTTGTGCGCCCGCCACGGGACACAGCATTCCCGCCGCGCCGGCCAGCCAAATCGCTACCACCACCCACCCAGCCCGCGAACTCCACCCGATTTTCCAGTGCTTCCTCATTTGGCCCATCCCCATCCGTTGGTTCTTGTCCCATCAATGATCGTAATGCTATTACCGCCAGAGTTGGCAACGTAACTTTTGTTGGTTGCCGGATTCACGGCAATCGCCCCGGGCAGCAAGCGCGAAGATCATCGGCGCCAGCGAGAAGAGCGCCGCAGCGTGGGCCAAAAACAGATAGTTCCCATGCATTCCACAACTCCTTAATGCGCTCATACCTGTTCTCGGTATGGCCGCCATCCTAATTACCAGGGGCCCGGTTGCACGAGCTCAGATCTAGGTTTGCTAAAACCTGCTCACACTGTTGCTACCGTTGTTCGTGACCCAAATGCTGGCGCCGTCAGAGACCACTCCAAAAGGACCCGAGCCGACGGAGAACGTCCCCAGATTTGCTCCATCACTCGCGCGCAGCTTGGTGACGTTGTTGCCAGAGTAGTTTGTGACCCAGATATTCATGCCGTCAAAGGCCACTCCTTGCGGGAGAGAGCCGACGGAAAACGTCCCCAGATTTGACCCATCGCTGGCGCGAAGTTTAGTCACATTGTTGCTGGCGAGGTTGGGGAGCCAGACGTTAGCGCCGTCAAAGACTACTGCGTAAGCGGCGCTGGCGGAGAAAGTACCTTGCAGAGCTCCATCGCTGGCACGTAGCTTCGTGACGTTGTTGCTGCCGAAATTTACGACCCAGACGTTGGCGCCATCAAAGGCGATGCCTTGTGGGCCAGAGCCCACGGCAAATGTCCCCTGATTTGCCCCATCGCTTGCGCGCAGCTTCGTGACTGTGTTGGCGCCGTTGTTTGTGACCCAAATATTGGCGCCGTCAAACGCGACTCCCCTGGGCGCAGAGCCGACGGAGAAGGTTCCCAGGTTTGCTCCATCGCTCGCGCGCAGCTTTCTGACATTGTTACCACCGGTATTAGCGACCCAGATATTGGCTCCGTCGAAGGCCAATCCGACAGGGGTAGCGCCGGTGAAGAACGATCCCTGGAGAGCGCCGTCGCTAGCGCGCAGCTTGGTGACATTGTTGCTGACTTGGTTTGCTACCCAGATATTGACGCCGTCAAAGGCGATCGCGATAGGATTGCTACCGACTCCAAAATCCTGGCGATACCACTGCAGCAGCGCTGCTTTGTGCTGGAGCAGCGATCCGCCCGCGAACTGGTTGGTACTCATATTGGTGAGCCCTGAGCCGTCCCCGTTGAACACGCCGCTGGCAGAAACCGACGCCACCGCCGTGCCCGTATTGTCTCGCCACTCCTCAAGGTTAGCGGTTTGTGAGCCCGCTCCTTGCACAGCCAACCCCACGTTGCCAGCTGCCCCGGTCTGGATAACCTGCGTGCCGGTAGCAAAAGTATTAGCCACTGCTAATTGCGAATACAGGTTGTTGGTGAAATTTGTATCAAGGCTCAAAGTTCCGCTGGAAGTGATGGTGCCGCCTGTGAGCCCGGTGCCGGAAGAAACGCTGGTCACAATGGGAAAGGTCTGGCTGTTGACGAAGTTCACGATTCCGGTGTTGGCATTGATCGTAAATCCGCTGCTGCCGATGGCGACAATCCCGCCGTTGTCCGTGATATCAGAATTGATAAGATGCCGCGGGTTGGCGTCAAACTTGGCGAGAGTGCCCGGCGTTCCCGGAGTGAAGACAAGCTGGTAGAGCACAGGCCCGTCGCTCTGCTGCCGCGATGACGGGGTACGCTGCCAGTGCAGTTCCGCTGTGGGCCGCAGGCTGGCCATCTGCACGGGTTGGGGTTGCTGGGCAAAGATGCCACTCGTAATCAGTGAAACCCCGATCAATAAAAACAAAGATACAAACAGAACACGAGATACCCGGATCATCGATCTCCTCCTTAGAACTTGCTGATGCTGTTGGCGGTGTAGTTCGCGACCCAGATGTTGGCGCCGTCAAAGGCCACTCCGGTGGGGCCGGCAGCGGTGGTGAACGTCCCCAGGTTTGCCCCATCCATCGCACGCAGCTTGGTGATGCTGTTGCCCAAGTTGTTTGCGATCCAGAGATTGGCGCCATCAAAGGCCACTCCTTCGGGACTGGAGCCAGTGGCAAAAGTGCCGAGAGGGGCTCCATCGCTCGCGTGCAGCTCGGTGACGTTGTTGCTGCCTGCGTTCGTAACCCAGATGTTGGCGCCATCAAAGGCTATTCCTTCAGGATTAGTGCCGACAGAGAACGTCCCCAGGTTCGCCCCATCGCTGGCGCGCAGCTTGGTGACGTTGTTGCTGTTGAAATTTGTCACCCAGACGTTGGCGCCGTCGAAGGCTACTGCTGTAGGAAAAGCACCGACGGAGAATGCGCCCAGGTTCGCCCCATCGCTGGCGCGCAGCTTGGTGACAGTGTTGCCGCCGAAGTTCGTGACCCAGATATTGGCCCCATCAAAGGCCACTGCTTCAGGATTAGAGCCGGCCACAAATGTGCCCAGGTTCGCTCCATCGCTCGCGCGCAGTTTGGTGACATTGTTGCCGGAGCCATTCACGACCCAAATGTTGCTGCCGTCAAAAGCTACTCCTAATGGATCAAAACCGACCAAAAACGTGCCCAGGGCTGTGCTGTCGCTGGCGCGCAGCTTAGTGACAGTTCTGAAGAGATTATTCGTGACCCAGATATTGACGCCGTCAAAGGCGATTGCGATAGGGCCATTGGGGATTGCAAAATCCTGGCGATACCACTGCATGAGCGCAGCTTTGCGCTGGCGCAGGGTGCCATCCACGATTTGGTTGTTGCTCAGGTTGGTGAGTGCCGAGCCGTCTCCGCTGAATTTACCGCCTGCGGAAATCGAGGCCATCGCCCCGCCCGCGTTATTTCTCCATTCTTCAAGGTTAGCGGTCTGCGCGCTCGCTCCCTGCACAGCCAATCCAACTGTGCCTGCGGCCCCGGTCTGTACGAGTTGCGTGCCGGTAGTGAAGGTATTGGCCGCTGCGAGCTGTGCGTACAGGTTGTTTGTGAAATTCGTATCCAGGCTCAAGGTTCCGCTGGAAGTGATGGGGCCGCCGGTGAGTCCGGGGCCGGAAGCAATGCTGGTTATAGCGTTGGGAAATGTCTGCTCGTTCACGAAGTTGATGATGCCGGTACTGACATTGATCGCGAATCCGCTGCCGCCGATGGCGACAATCCCGCCAACATCGCTGATATCAGAGCTGACGAGATGCCGCGCGTTGGTGTCGAACTTGGCAATTGCGCCGGGCGTTCCAGGGGTGAAAACAAGCTGATAGAGCACGGGCCCATCGCTGTGCTGCTGTGTGGGCGAGATGCGCTGCCAGTGCAACCCCGGAGCCGGACGCAAACTGGCCATCTGCACGGGTTGGGGCTGCTGGGCAAGGATATTTATCGTAGCTGTCAGCGAAAAAAAGAATACCGACAGAACGCGTGCGCTCCGAAACATGAATGCCTCCAGTGCTGGAAAATCTTTTTCCCGATCGATTCACGCGATTTCAAAACCCACAACGGCAACCGGGGATGTAAACTTTTGCTCTCGTCGGTTGTTGTCCTTGCGTGCTACCGAGCTTGCTGAGAATGCAGGCTGCCTTCCGAATTCTTCGTTGTTATTAGTCTTTGGGCTGTCGAAACACACCTGACCACGCGCGCCGTGCTGGATCCCGGCTTCCGGGAGTGGCCCTCTTCCGATCAACACAATTTCAAAAGTCGGGCAAGGGAACCGAGGATGCAAATTTGAGCTCCTCGGTTCCCTTTGCCTTCTCCCCCAAGCCCGCTGATAAGGCGGGCTTGATCTGGAAAATTAAGGGCAGCAGCGACATAAAGTCCTCTGGAAGTTCTCATGAATTTCTGAAAAAGGCCCCATTGTGGCTGCAACCGCAACAAACTATGCGAGATAAGGCCTTACGCGTCGGGTCAGGAATGTGGCCAATGTGAGAACTTCGTGAGGACTTTCCTGCTCTCCAGAGCTAGTCTTGCCAACATAGATGTATCTATAGATTCATAGATATAGATAAGGTCAGAACATGCCGGAACAGACGAAAAGACAGCAACTAGAAACGCACCTGGCGGCGCGCGCCACGCAGGACCCCGATTTCCGGGAGCGGCTCCTGCGGGATCCGAAGCAGGCGATTGAACAGGAAATTGGCTTAAAGTTTCCTGACGGCTTACATATTTCTGTTCACGAAGAAAAGCTGAACCAATTGTGTGTAATCCTTCCGGTGGATCTGCTGACCTCAGAGGACCTGCTGCCCCATGACATCGGTTCAGACCAGAGTGCAGCCGATGAAACGCCGTTTTGGAAGAGGCTCAAACGCCGCAAAACCATGTGATACAATTCTTTTTCCTGCTTCTTGTTAATAGCCAGTGACTGCAGGGTTGCAGCCAACCTCCCTCTGGGGTGAGCTTCCAGATTTTTGGTTTCTTGGAAAATGGCACACCAGCCCAAGCCCGCGCGTGCCACCGCCGATTTCTTTGAATTCGGCCCATTCCGGCTCGACGTTGCCAATCGTTCGCTGTATCGCTCAGACGAATACGTTCCTCTCACGCCCAAAGTTTTTGAAACCTTGCTCCTGCTCGTGGAAGAGGCCGGTCGCGTGGTGGACAAAGAACAACTGATGCAACGGGTCTGGCCTGAAGCCTTCGTAGAAGAGGGCAGCATCACCAACAATATCTCTACGCTGCGTAAGATCCTGAATCCTTATTTCGAAGGAGAGGGCCCTATTGCCACAGTAGCCCGGCGCGGCTATCGCTTTACGGCAAGCGTGAATCTGCGAAACGAAACGGCCGACATTGTGCTGCACAGCGCCGCTCCTGCTGTTGCTGCCGAACCGGTACAGCAACCCGAGACAACGCTTTTGCCCCCGCCAGCGAAAACGGCGAAGCCTCGCATGATCGCTTTCGTGGCGGTGGGAATGATCTTTCTTACTCTCACTGGTGTTTTCTTCGTACGCACGTGGAAGCAGCCTGCGCGGACTCCTGCCGTTGCCGCGCGTCCCTCGGTTGCGGTGCTTGCGATGAAAAATCTTTCCGGAAGATCGCAAGACGCGTGGCTTTCCACCGCTTTGACAGAAACCATCACTGCCGAGCTGATGGCCGGCGGACAGTTGCGCCTGATTCCTGGCGACAGTGTGACGCAAATGCAGCAGGAGTTGGCGCCGCCCCCGGGCGTGGGGTTGGACCGGCAGCAGCTCGACAGCATCGGCCGCAACCTAGGCTGCGACATGGTTTTGACCGGCGACTATCTGGTCGTCGGCGACAAGATTCGCGTGGATATCCGGCTCGATGACCTCGCCTCGCAGCAACCCGTGGCCTCTGTCAGCGAGACGCAGGACGAAAAAGACCTGCTGGAGATGGTCTCGCGCGCCGGGGATGAGCTACGTTCCAAGCTCGGGGTTGCTGTTCCGCTCGCCGGTCAGGCTGAGGCGTTCCGCGCATCGTTTTCGCCGAACCCAGAAGCGCGCCAGTTTTACTTTCAGGGCCTTGATGCGCTCCGTCTACGCGATGGGCCACGCGCACGCGATCTGTTCATCCAGGCGGCCTCCGCCGACCCCAATTTCGCATTGGCGCACTCGGCTCTCTCGACGACATGGCGTCTGCTCGGCTACGATCAGCGTGGCTCCGAAGAAGCCAAACGTGCACTTGATCTTTCTGAACCGCTCTCGCGTGAAGACCGGCTTGCCATCGAAGCTCAGTACTACGAGGCATCGTCAAACTGGAGCAAGGCGATTGAGAAGTATCAGGCGCTGTGGAACTTCTTTCCCGACAACATCGAGTACGGGCTGAGGCTGGGAAACGTGCAGCAACTCGGCGGCAGGTACAAGGATGCCCAAGCAGTCATCGCGCAAATGCGGGCGTTGCCTGCTCCGCTTAACGCCGATCCGCGCATTGACCTGCTGGAATCCACCGTTGACGATCTTCTCGCCGACCGCACCGGTGCGATGAAAGTGGTTTCGCAAGCCGTGGAAAAAGCCAAGGCCTCGAATGCACGGCTACTGTTGGCACGAGCGCGCGTCAAACAGGCAATCTATGACAGCCGTCTGGGCAAACCGGATGAAGCCTTGCAGTACCTGGCCGAGGCCAAACAGATATTTCAGTCTATGGGCGAAATTGGCGGCGTGGTCGATACCATGCGCTGGAATGCTGTTGTGCTGACCCGGCGCGGCCAGGCGGCTGACGCCAACAAAGAGCTGGAATCTGCGCTGGCTCTCTCCCAAAGTCTCAACTATGTGCGGCTCACGACTGCGATTCTGTTGGCGCAAGCCGATGCCTTCCGCGTTCAGGGACAGCTCTCGACCGCCAGAACAAAGTGCGAACAAGCCCTGGCCTCGGCCCAGCAAGCCGAGAACAAATCCCTCATAGCCCATGCTCTCTTGAGCCTGGGAGTCATTCTGAAATTACAAGGCGACTATACGGCCGCTCGCGCCAAGATGTGGGAATCTGCGGAGATGACCGGCGAACTGGGAGAAAAAAGCGACCGCACCAATGCCTTAAACAGCGTCGCCGTCATTGACCTTTCTCAGGGAAAACTGCAGCAGGCGCGCAGCGAGCTCGAAGAGATCCTTCCCATTGACCGGAAAATCGGCGACAAAACCTCCATCGCACTTCGACTCAATAATCTCTCCCGGGTGCTTCGAATGCAAGGCGACCTTGCCGGAGCCGAGAAGCTGAATACCGAAGAGTGCCAGATACAAGAAGCATTGAACGCAAAGCCGGCTTTGGCGGGATGCCGCATTCGACTGGCCGTGCTGTGGATGGCTCAGGGACGCAACTCCAATGCTCGCGCCGCAATTGATAAAGTCACTGGTGACCTCAAGCTGGAGACGCTCACTCCAGGTGATCTGACGAGCATAGCCAGTCTCCAACTGGCAGCCGGCGAGCCGGAAAAGGCTGCTGCAACTTTGGTCGAGACGCAGCGTGTGCTCAGTGGCCGCTCGTATATTGCAGAGGAGGCTGTTCCCGTTGCAATAGCGGTTGCTCGCTTGGATGCAGCACAGGGTCACACTGCAACGGCGACGAAACACCTGGAACAAGCAAAGGCCGAAGCACAAAGATTCGATCTGCTGCCTCTGGTACTGGAAGCCAGGCTGGCAATGGCTGAGATCGCCGCCCGATCCGGCAACCGCTCCGAAGCAGCGGCGATAGCTCATGAGGCTGCCCAGGCCGGCTTTGGGTTGATCGCCAGCAAGGCCAATGCACTCGCTCGCTCCAAAAAATCTTGACGTATAGGGAAAACAAAACCGCATATTAGCGCGGCCCGAGATCGGTAACATTCGCGTTGTTCTAAATGAACAACGTTGTTTTAATTTCGAGCGCAAGATCAAACAGCTTGAAAGCGGCAGCGATACGCGCCAAGATGCGCGCATGCTGATGGTATAAACCTTAAAGCCCAGCGCAGCAGAACGTCCCATCACAAGAAACACCAAAAGGGCCGCCAAAAGGAAAAGAGGAAGAAAGAAACCAAGCTTCATAATCAATATCTTGAGCGACAGATGGATCATTCAGACAATTTGACCCCAGATTGCATAAGGAGTGAATTAGGAAAGCAATAAGAATTCATAAAGAACCAACATTCAGAAATGATCATCATAAGGATGGATATAAGCAAAATCGCGTTTCATAATCCCCGGACTAGGGTAAAACTACTGTCTAGTTATGCCCTTATTTGAATGGTTTGGCACTCCCAGAAACGGAAGCGTCAATCTTAATGTAGAAAAAATCGAGCACTATGCTCCGACTTAGGACTTACGTCAATGGAGATGACGCGGTGCCCAAGTGAGCGCACGAACTCCTCCAGCTTTCGCTCCTGCCTTAGCCTCCAGCGCTTTCTTCCTCCGATGACGACCACACTATTCGGAACCAGTATCCGTTGCAGGCATTGCTTCCGGTCACGGCAGAAATAGAGCTCTATGCTGACCTCTTCTGCATCTACACCCGAGTCAGAAATAAAAGCAAGGGAACGCTGCTCAAGGACATCAACTGATACGGAAGGACGATCAAGTGGGAAATGGAAAGAAACCACTTCAGGGATCACGAGTACAATTTGGAGTTGCAGGTCTCGGGCCAAATCCTGGGCAGCTCTCAGGGCGGCAACGGTTCCTTCCTGAGTGGTAAAAATGACGGTCACTCTCAGGCAGGCGCCTAGGTCTGACGGAGAAGGCTTGAGATATTCGCTGCGGGAATTCTCAAGTTCAACTGTCTGGAATCGCCTATTCTGTACCACGGTCACAGCGTGTACTAACCTAGTCTTCAGGTCGTAAACAAGTCATAAACAATTCATTAACAACTTATTAACGCGAAGACCCACTCGAACTAGGCCGTTCAGAGCAAACCACAGCAGGCAGAACATGTTTCTCGTCCACCATTCCAATCACCCCGATTTTATTTATGAAATTTTTACGAATTCCTTACTTCACTCTTATGTCTTTCCCTCTACCTTGTGGTTGATGACTCCTGTGCCCGATAGGAATGAAGGGCGATGGAAACAATGATTCCTATTTTGGCTGAACTCAGGCATTCATCACCGCACAAGAGGTATCGGCATGAGTGGAGGCGGACGAATACTGATCGTTGACGACGAGCCCCAGATTCGGCGGGTCATGCAAACAACGCTTGTCAACAAGGGATATGAGGTTACGGAAGCTCGAAGTGGTGAAGAAGCGTTGGAATTGGTCCACTCAGCCAAATTTGATCTGGTGCTTTTGGATATGAACATGCCTGGCATGAACGGCATAGAAACTTGCAGTGCGATTCGTATCAACTCCGATGTCACGATCATCATGCTTACGGTCCGCAATACTCAAAAGGACAAAGTAGATGCGCTCGACGCGGGAGCCGACGATTATGTTACGAAGCCGTTCAGCATGCCTGAGCTGTTGGCCCGAATACGGTCAGGGCTCAGGAGGGCTGCGGTCTCTACGGAGTTCGAGGCCACACAGTTGAGTCTGGGACACATTGAGATTGACTTTCAAGCCCGACGGGTCATCTCGGGTGGTGAACAAATACGGCTCACTGGCAAAGAGTTCGACTTGCTTTCCTATCTCGCGGCTCATCCGAATAAAACCATGAGACACAGGGAATTGTTACAAGCGGTCTGGGGTTCGGACTATGGCGGAGAGCAAGAGTATCTGCGGGTTTTTGTGAATCGGTTGCGAAAAAAGATTGAACGGAACCCGGCGAACCCCAAGTACTTGCTGACAGAACCTTGGGTCGGATATCGTTTGCGTGTTCCTGAGTGATTCCTGGTTTTATGGAGTGTTCACGAATTGTTTATGCTTCTTTTATGCCCGGGGTTCTATCTTTAGAACACCGTGGACGGTCCGAATAGGAGAACTGGTCCCGGGAGTGAAGTACGCTGCCGCTCTTTTGACCAATGCTTGGTGAGGTGCAGACATGCTTGATTTGTTGATGGTTGTTTTTACCATACTGTTTTTTACGGTCGCAATCGCCTATACCGTGGCTTGCGACAAGCTCAAGTGAGGGCTTCTTATGAGTCTTGAAACGATGATCATGTTGCTGGTGACCGTCCTGATGATGGTCTACCTGGTTTATGCGCTACTGCGTCCGGAGAAGTTCTAATGACACTCAACGGCTGGTTGCAAATCCTGTTTTATTTTGTCGTCGTGCTGCTGGTCACTAAGCCAGTGGGAATTTTCATGACCAAAGTCTTTAACCGTGAGCGGACATGGCTCGACCCGGTCCTGCGTCCGGTGGAAAAGCTGATCTACAAGCTCACGCTGGTGGATGAAAACCACGAGATGCGCTGGACCGAGTATTGCATCTCCATGCTGCTCTTCAGCGCGGTCTCCATGCTGTTGCTCTACGTATTTGAGCGCACCCAGCAGTGGCAGCCACTTTGGTTGAACCCGCAAAAGTTTGCCGCCGTTCCACAGGACCTTGCCTTCAATACGGCTGCCTCGTTTGCCACCAATACCAACTGGCAGTTTTATACCGGCGAGCAGGTCATGAGCTATCTCACGCAGATGGTGGGCCTTGCCTTTCATAACTTCAAGTCGGCAGCGGTTGGAATTGCCCTCGGCATTGCGCTTATCCGTGGCATTGCCCGCCGGGAAAAAGAAACCATTGGCAATTTCTGGGTAGATACGACCCGCGCTGCCCTGTGGATCATGTTGCCGGCGTGCATCATTTACGCTCTGCTTTTGGTGCAGCAAGGCGTCATCCAGAATTTCAAGCCCTATGACACGGTGAAGGTCGTAGAGCCGCAGCAGGTGCAAAGAGTTGGACAGGATGGAAAACCCGTCGTCGGTCCTGACGGGAAGCCGGTTATGGACACCGTAACCGACCAAGTCATTGCGCAGGGGCCCATCGCATCGCAGGAAGCCGTCAAGATGCTGGGCACGAATGGCGGAGGCTTCCTCAACGCCAACAGCGCTCATCCCTTCGAGAACCCGACTCCGTTCACGAATTTTCTGGAGATGTTTTCCATCTTTATCATCCCCGCAGGCCTCACCTACACGCTTGGGCGCATGACCGGCTCGCAGAAACATGGTTGGGCCGTATTTGCGGCCATGGCAATTCTTTTTGCCGCTGGCGTGGTCACCGCATATTGGGCCGAATCACAAGGCAATCCTTTGCTGCAAGGCACAGACCAGCACGTCTCGATGATGCAATCAGGCGGTAACATGGAGGGCAAGGAAGTCCGCTTCGGCATAGCGAACTCGGCTCTGTTTACAACCGTAACCACAGACGCCAGTTGTGGCGCCGTCAACGCCATGCACGATTCTTACACGCCCATCGGAGGCATGGTGCCGCTGGTGAATATCATGCTCGGCGAGGTTGTTTTTGGGGGCGTGGGCGCAGGTATGTACGGAATTCTGCTCTTTGTCATTCTTTCTGTCTTCATCGCCGGCCTTATGGTCGGCCGCACCCCGGAATACCTGGGCAAGAAAATCGAAAGCTACGACGTAAAGATGGCCATGCTGTACGTGCTTGTCTTCCCGCTCGTGATTCTTGTGTTTGCCGGGATTTCAGCGGTGACCCCTTCCGGACTTGCGACGCTCGGCAATGCCGGACCGCATGGCTTATCGGAAATCCTGTACGCCTTTACTTCGGCTGCCGGGAACAACGGCTCTGCTTTTGCCGGCCTCGGCCCTAACCGCTGGTACAACCTCTCCATGGCTTTCACCATGCTCATGGGAAGGTTCCTCATGCATGTGCCCATGTTGGCTGTAGCCGGCAGTCTCGCAGGCAAAAAGGCGGTACCGCCATCGGCAGGCACATTCCCGGTGACAACGCCGTTGTTTACCGTGCTCCTGGTGAGCGTGATCCTGATCGTGGGCGCTTTGACGTTCTTCCCGGCGCTGAGTTTGGGACCGATTCTCGAACATCTGCTGATGCATGCAGGAAAGACTTTCTAAGAGGACTCTATGTCAACGAAACAAAGCAAATCCAGATCATTGTGGGATGCGAAGATCATCCGCCAGGCGCTGATTGATTCGTTTGTCAAACTGAATCCGCGAGTCATGATGCGCAATCCGGTGATGTTCGTGGTCGAGGTTGGCAGTGTGATTACCTCCATCCTTTTGATTCGAGATATCACCAAGCACAGTCACGCATTTGGTTTCGATCTGCAAATCACCTTGTGGCTCTGGTTTACGGTTTTGTTCGCCAACTTCGCCGAGGCCATGGCCGAGGGTCGAGGCAAAGCCCAGGCCGAGACCTTGCGTAAAGCCAAATCGGAGACGATTGCGAACAGGCTTCTGCCCAACGGGCAGATCGAGCAGGTTTCCGGCTCCAAGCTTCACGTCGGAGATCTGGTTTTGGTCTCGGCCGGAGAGATGATTCCGGGCGATGGCGATGCGATAGAAGGCGTGGCTTCGGTGGATGAATCCGCCATTACCGGCGAATCCGCTCCCGTGATCCGTGAAGCTGGCGGCGATCGCTGTGCCGTGACCGGTGGGACTCGTGTTCTTTCCGATCAGATCAAGATAAAGATCACCGCCAATCCAGGCGAAACCTTTCTCGACCGCATGATCGCCCTGGTCGAAGGCGCCGAGCGGCAGAAGACCCCAAATGAGATCGCTTTGAACATCTTGCTGGCAGGACTCACAGTGGTCTTCCTGCTCGCTGTCGTGACACTTCAACCATTTGCGATTTATTCCGGTTCTCCCCAGACCGTTTTTGTTCTGGTCTCACTTCTGGTTTGTCTTATTCCTACGACGATTGGCGGTCTCCTCTCCGCTATTGGCATCGCCGGCATGGACCGCTTGGTCCAGCACAATGTGCTGGCCATGTCCGGGAGAGCGGTTGAAGCAGCAGGGGACGTTGATACCCTTCTGCTCGACAAGACCGGAACCATTACGCTTGGCAATCGCCAGGCAGCGGAGTTTATCGCTGCCCCGGGAGTGACCAACGATCAACTTGCTGATGCCGCGCAGTTTTCCTCATTGCCCGATGAGACCCCCGAGGGCCGCTCGATCGTAGTCCTGGCCAAGGAGAAATATGGGCTGAGGGGCCGTGAACTTGCCGATGGCCAGGTTGAATTTGTTCCCTTCAGTGCGACCACTCGCATGTCGGGCGTGAACTTTGATGGACGGGTGATTCGCAAGGGGGCCGCTGACGCGATTGAGGCTTTTCTCAAAGGGAATGAAGGCTATCTTCCCCCGGAGGTTCGGACGACGGTGGAGACCATTGCTCGTTCTGGAGGTACACCGCTGGTGGTTGCCGAAAACGCTCGTGCGCTGGGCGTGATCCACCTGAAAGATATTGTCAAAGGTGGCATACGCGAACGCTTCGCCCAACTTCGCGCCATGGGCATCCGCACCGTGATGATTACCGGCGACAATCCACTCACCGCCGCCGCTATCGCCCAGGAAGCAGGAGTTGATGACTTTCTAGCGCAGGCCACGCCCAAAGACAAGATGGACCTGATCAAACAGGAACAGGCACAGGGGAAGCTGGTTGCCATGACCGGTGACGGCACCAATGACGCGCCCGCTCTCGCGCAGTCTGATGTGGGTGTCGCTATGAACACCGGCACCCAAGCGGCCAAAGAGGCCGGCAACATGGTTGACCTTGATTCCAACCCAACCAAGCTGCTGGAGATCGTTGAAATCGGCAAGCAGTTGCTGATGACTCGAGGCTCGCTCACCACATTCTCTATTGCCAATGACGTGGCCAAGTACTTTGCCATCATCCCAGCCATGTTTGCGGGGACGTTTCCGGTACTGAATGCGCTGAACATCATGCATCTGGCAACCCCCGAGTCTGCGATTCTGTCAGCCGTTATCTTCAATGCTCTCATTATCATCGCGCTCATTCCGCTGGCGCTGCGCGGAGTCAAATACAGACCGATGAGTGCGGAATCATTGCTGCAGCGCAACCTGTGGTTCTACGGTGTGGGCGGGATCATTGTGCCCTTTGTTGGAATCAAGATCATTGACATAATTATTCGTGCGGTTGGGTTGGCCTGAGCGGAGGAATCATGAAAAAAAACCTTGTTATATCTATTCTCTATACCGTAGTCACAACTGTCGTTTTGGGAATTGGTTATCCCCTGGCTGTTACATTGTTGGCTCAAGTCGCCTTCAAGGACCAGGCCAACGGCCAGTTGATTCCAAAGAATGGCGTGACGGTGGGTTCGCGTATTATCGGCCAGACCTTTACGGGTGCAGGTTACTTCCACACTCGCCCATCGGCAGCCGGCAACGGATACGATGCCACCAATTCCGGTGGCACCAACTACGGGCCTACAAACCAGAAGCTGGTTGACCGTGTAAAAGGTGACGTCGCGACCCTGCAGGCGGAGAACCCAGGCAAACCTATTCCCATTGATTTGGTCACAACCTCTGGATCGGGCCTTGATCCGCACATCACGCCAGCCGGGGCCGAGTTCCAGGTTCCTCGTGTAGCTAAGGCTCGGGGTATCGCTGAAGATGACCTTCGGACACTGGTCCGGCAGCATACCGAGGCACGCCAGTTCGGTTTCCTCGGCGAGCCGTGTATCAACGTGCTCGAACTGAATCTAGCACTGGATGACAAACATCCTCTAAAGAATTCTGCGCCGTCCAAATGAGTTCGCGTTGTTTCGCTGGCCAGTGTCTGTTGCTAGAGCGTTTTCATGGGTGCTGTAGACTTTTAGGTCGGGACACGTGTCAGGGCGGAGCCTGCGGAAAAACAATCTCCTTGTCATTCCGACGCGTAGCGGAAGAATCCCTTTTGTGCCGAAACTCTTTGTTTCCCGCGCTTCCAGAGGCACAGGCTTTATCAGTGCCACGATGATGTTTGAACGATCGTATCAGGGCCCGACTTTAGTCGGGCCCTAGAAAAATCTACATTAACCCTGAAGACGCTCTAGGGCGAGAGGTTGTCATCTGAAGATCACCGCCAAGCCGGAGCCTGACAAACGCAAACTTCAGCGGCAATATCGCATACGAGTCACAATCTTTGCCCTTTGTGCCGTTTTGACGCTCGTTGTTCTCGGCATTGTTTACGACGCGATTCAAACCTTAAGCCGCTTAGACGCGGTGGAGCGCGAACGCGACCAATGGCAGCGTCCTGCCGAGGTAATTCAGGAACTGAATCTCAAGGAAGGAAATGTCGTAGTAGACCTCGGCTCTGGAGTTGGGTACTTTTCATTGAAGCTTTCCGATACGGTTGGCAAAACAGGAAAAGTTTTGCCAGTAGATATCCTGAAATTTCCGTTGTTCGTGTTGCGAACCAGGGCTTTTATAGACGGGAAGCACAATATTGATGTAATTCTTGGGGAACCAAACGATCCGCATCTATCCGCGGGAACTGTGGATGCAATGCTGATTGCGAATACCTACCATGAACTGACCGATTCAAAAACGATTCTGGGACACGTCTTCCAAGCACTCAAGCCGGGCGGGCGGTTGGTCATCCTGGACCGCGGGCCACGCTCGGAGAACGGAGAATCCCGTAGTGATGAAGCCGAGCATCACCATATTTCCCCAGCTTTGGTTGAGGCTGAGATTCGCGGCAGTGGATTCCAGATCGTCAAACGAGAAGATCATTTCATAGACCGGCCCGGTGACAGCCAATTGTGGTGGCTCATTGTTGCCCGCAAACCGTGACCAAATGCATTGGCCGCTGCATCCGGTAGGACCTGTACTCTGAACTGGCGCACCTTCCGCAAATGGAACGGACCGTACGTGATTTACGAGCATCGCTATGATCACCTGCAAACTGGCGGGCCGTTAAACTTCGACGATCTTAGCTTCGATGCGACTAACTTCGATGACTGGTTTCTACAATCGTCACTGTTCGCGTCGTGATTTCCCCGCGCATACGAAAGGACAGGTAGTAGACTGCAATCTTCAAGACTACCATGACCGGCAAGCGCCAGAGTGCTATCACTGTCTGCAGTTAAAACGAAAGAGTCACCTTCATAGCCAAATCCTCCGTGTCAATATTGACCCTTTACTTCGAATCCAAATATCCTCTGAACAATAAGCGCTCACTATGGACTACCACGCCATGCAGAAGCCGTCACTCATTGCCTCGACGATCACCAAATTGTCAGCGGCGGAAATGGCGCGTTTGATCCGCCGAAAGCAACTTTCACCTGCTGAAGTCGTTGAGGCGCATCTTGAGCGCATCGAACAGCTCAATCCCAAGATCAACGCTTTTGCCTGCCTGAATATTGAACAGGCACGGGTGGAGGCGCGCCGCGCAGAAACGGCCCTTATGCAAGGCGTGCAATCCAGGCCCTTGCTAGGTGTACCGGTCAGCATCAAATCTTGCGTTGACGTCAAGGGTCTGCGCTGTGAGGCAGGAAGCCGTTTGCGCGATGGCTATGTTGCCGCCGAAGACGCTACGCTGGTTGCACGACTCAAGCATGCGGGAGCCATTGTGCTGGGCAATACCAGCACCCCTGAGGTGCTGATGGCTTATCACACTGAAAACGAACTGCAAGGACGAACTAATAATCCATGGGACTTGGCACGCACGCCTGGCGGTTCCAGCGGAGGAGAGGCGGCCGCTATTTCAGCTTGTATGTCGGCTGCGGGAATTGGCAGCGATGGTGGAGGTTCGATCCGCGTGCCAGCGCACTTCTCCGGCATCTGCGGACTCAAGCCCACACCTGGCCAAATCCCCGCCACCGGCCATTATCCGCCGTGTGGCGGACCGTTTTCGTTGATCGGGGTTGTAGGCCCAATGGCGCGGACCGTCGAAGACCTGCGATTGCTGTTTGAAGTAACGGCTGGTTACGATCCAGGAGACCCTGCCTCCGTACCCGTGGCTCTAGAGCTTGCAGATCAACTTCAGGCAAACAAGCTGCGTATTGGCTTTTACGAAGATGACGGATTCAGCCCACCTACACCTGAAACCCGCGCTGCCGTTCACGCCGCCGCTCGAGCACTAAAAGAAGCAGGGTTCACGGTTGAACCCTTCCGCCCAGAGGGACTCGATCGCGCGCGCGAACTATGGTTTGTGATTTTTGTGGAAGCCAGCGCGTTAGTCTTAAACCCGATGGTCAAGGGCCGCGAAAACGAAATCAGCGACAATACGAAAGAATTTCTTGCTTTGGCGGCCCTGCAACCCCCGCTCAGCGGTGACCGGCTATTACACACATTGATTGAACGAGACCAAGTGCGATTTCGTGTGCTGACGCAGATGGAAACATTTCCTATTCTGCTGGCGCCTGTCTGCTCGATTCCTGCGTTTCGCCACGAAGATGCCGGATGGGGCACGAGCCACGCTGCCGACTACCTGCGCACTATGACGTATTGCCAGCATTACAACCTGCTGGGCAACCCTGCGGCGGTCGTGCCGGTTGGAAAATCTCCTGAAGGACTACCGATTGGGGTTCAGATCATCGGACGTCCGTACAAAGAGAGCGAGGTGCTGGCGGTCGCCGCTGTCTTGGACAAGCAATTCGGATGGAAAGAACCACCGTTATAAACTACAGCGTGCGTTCACCACTGGTCTGAGAGAATGTACCCGATGCTTACCGCCTCGCAAATTGCCGTTCAGGAAATAGACTGGTCTGGGTTTCTTCATCGTCCAGCATGGCCTTCCCGTGTCTCTGACTGGAGTGAACTTATTACCGGAAAGACGATCTTGATTACAGGTGCAGGTGGTTCCATTGGCTCCTCCCTTGCTCTCCTGCTGATGGCCGGGCCTTCACACAATCTCATTTTCCTTGACCGGTCAAAGGACCATCTGGATCTCCTATATAAAAGATACAAACAACGGGATATTACCCTCCCGGAAGTCTGGTTCATCCAGGGAGACATTTCTGATCAGGTTCTGCTGGAAGAAATATTCACCAGGCATCAACCTCATGTTATTTTCCATGCCGCCGCGCTCAAGCACCTCGTGCCGCTTGAATCAGATCCTTTTGCAGCTCTTGAAAACAACACTTTGGGGACCGCGGAACTCCTGCAGATCGCCGCGCGCTTTAACGTTGAACATTTTGTGAACATTTCCACCGACAAGGCGGTCAACCCCACCAGTGTCTTAGGAGTCTCAAAACGGATTGCCGAACTTTTTTTGCTGGCACACAAACAGACAGAAGTGCGAATTACATCTCTACGGCTGGGAAATGTGCTGGGAAGTTCCGGCAGCGTCGCTTCCATTTTTTTGCGGCATCTGCAAGAGCGACTGCCTCTGGAAATAACCCATTCGGATGCATCGAGATACTTTCTCACTATGCATGAGGGAGCATCATTTTTGCTTCAATCTCTGGCACTCCGAAACTCCCGGCTGCTGCTTCCGGAAATGGGTGCGCCCAGAAAAATTATCGAGCTAGCCGGCTTTTTGCAACGTTGGTTTGATGTTGAAAATCACAACAGGCCGATGATCTCTATCGGTTTGAGAGATGGAGAAAAATTGTGCGAGCAGATTACCTATGATTTCGAATACCTCAAAACCACGGAACTGGCCCAAGTGTATGAGGTTTGCGGTACTACCCTCGATCCGGAACTCTTTATGCACGATGTAGTCCAGTTGCGGAAGCTGGTAGTGGCACGCCGAAAAAACGGCCTGCTCGAATTGCTGCTCAAGCTCGTTCCCGAATTCCACCCTAGTTCAACTTTGGTGCGGTATCTTGTCTGAGACCTGAAATGAAACGAAAAATCACAGTTGTGACGAGTTCACGCGCCGATTATTCCCATCTGTACTGGGTCTTTCGAGAACTCGCGAAAAAACCGGATGTTGAGCTTACTGTCGTGGCCATGGGGTCGCATCTTTCTCCAGAATTCGGCAATACTTTGAGTAATATCACCGCAGATGGTTTCCTTACCGAAAACATTGAATGTTTGTTGAGTTCCGATAGCGACGTGGGAATGGCCAAGACGATCGGGCTGGCGACTCTTGGCTTGGCCGACTATTTCGCAAGGCTCCGCCCCGACCTGCTTCTCTTGATCGCCGACCGTTACGAAATGCTGGCTCCGGCGTCGGTTGCCTTGGCCTTGCGCATTCCCATTGTTCATATTGAAGGCGGCGACGTCAGCCTTGGCGCCATTGACGATGCCGTGCGAAACGCTCTTACGAAATTGAGCCACATACATCTGACTGCGACTGAAACGTCCAGAAAAAGAGTCATCAGCATGGGCGAAGAGGCCTGGCGCGTGCATGTCGTAGGCAGCCCGTCACTGGACCACATTACAAAGGGAGTTCTGCTGACCCGCGCAGAAGTCGAAAATCGGTTGGGAATTCCCCTCGACGGAAGCACCGTTGCCGTAATTTACCATCCCGTTACTATCTTGCGCGATCCTGTTTGCGAGGCCGATGAGCTCTTTGCGGCCCTGCAGCGGCTTCCCCAGAAATTGTTATTTATCAGTCCCAATGCAGACGCCGGCAGCCGTGAGCTTCTTCAACGAATTCACAGATTCATTGCATCACGGCCTGATGACAGGTTCGTCACAAACATAGACCATGTCACTTATTTGAGTTTGCTGCAGTTTCTCACTGCCATGGTTGGGAATTCCAGCAGCGGAATCATGGAAGCTGCATCTTTCAAACTGCCTGCAGTCAATGTCGGCATACGCGAAAAAGGCCGTGAGCACGGTAACAACGTTCTCGATTGTGCCCCCGGCCGGGATGAGATAGAAAGGGCTGTTCATGTCGCGCTTTCCGACAATTTTCGTGCTTCCTTGCGCGACTTAACGAATCCTTACGGTGACGGACATTCCTCAGAAAAGATCGCTCAAATCCTTTCGACAGTTTCCTTATCAGAATCCCTCCTGATGAAAGAACCTGTGCCAATTCGCTGCGATTGAATACCATGAGGATACCTCTCGCAAAGCCGGAAATCCTGGAATCGGATATTGCCGCGGTTGTCGAAGTTTTGCGCTCATCCCGCCTGAGCCAGGGCCCCGTTATGCCGGCATTTGAAGAAGCGCTTGCCGCTTATCTGGGGGTCTCACATGCGGTCGTCGTAAATTCCGGCACCAGTGCGCTTCAGCTTGCCCTGCGGACCCTGGGCATCAAGGAAGGCGACGAGGTGATTTTGCCCTCTTTCAGTTTCATGGCGGTCACAAATGCGGTCCTCAACGAAAGAGCGGTACCGGTCTTCGTCGATATTCGCCCAAATACGTTCAATATTGACCCTGCCAAACTCGGAGCGGCTCTCAGCGCGAGAACCAAGGCCATCATTGTGGCCCACACCTTTGGCTATCCTGCCCAGGCCGGTGAGATTGTTGATTTTGCCCGGCATCACTCTCTTTACGTAATTGAAGATGCCTGTGAGGCAATCGGGGCCGAGATCAACGGCAGAAAAACCGGCACGCTGGGCGACATTGGAATCTTCGCTTTTTATCCCAATAAACAGATGACTACGGGTGAAGGCGGAGCCCTGGTCACCAATTCAGCAGCGTGCGCGGAGACGTTTCGACGCTTGCGTAATCAGGGGCGGCAACCTTCGCGGGAATGGTTCCAACATATCGAAGCCGGATATAGCTACAGGCTTTCAGAGATAAACTGCGCGCTTGGCCTGCAACAGCTTTCGAGAATAGAGCAGACCCTAAGCACGCGTGAAGCGCTCGCCAGAAGCTACGAGAACAGGCTCAGAAGCAATGCGAGTCTTACGCTTTACACCAAAGAATCAAAAGACCAACGAATCAGTTGGTTCACCTATCCAATACTTCTTGCAAAAGGTTTTCACCAGCGCGACCGTGACGATATATGGGAAAGATTGAAGCAGGGCGGAATCGAGTGTGGACGATATTTTCCCCCTGCACATTTGCAGCCCGTCATGCGCGTCTTCCCTTTTCGCTGCGGAGACCTCTCCCAAACTGTTTCCATCGCCGAAAGATTGCTCTGCCTGCCTTTCTTCAATTCGCTGGACGAAAATCAAATTGAATACGTCTGCGCCTCTCTCAACGAAGCACTGTCTCATCAGACTTCGCCCGGAGGCGAGGCTTAGGCTACCAGTTGATACAGAAGATTTCCGAAGAGTGGCGACTTGCATGGCGGCCTCGGCAATGCGCAAGATGCGAGTGCCTTCCGGCGCCGACATCCAGCAGAGACTCGGCGCTCTGAATGTGCGAAATTACAACCTCTTCAATTTTCCTTAGATACTCTCGTCGGCTCTCCAGCAAGGACTCATAGCACGAAGCCAAAATGTTGGATTCTTCGTCTCTATGGAAAGGCATGGCCTGGCGCAGGGATTCAGATTACAAAAAACCGGCCTGCAGGTAAAGCAAGCGCTATTACCTGCAGAACGAATACCTATTCAATCGCAACTTTCGCGGCACTGTTTGTCCTAGAAAGAAACCCTTGCGCTCAACTGAATTTGCCGGCCCGGTGTTGTGGCTTCTGTAATCGTGCCAAATTGCGGTGTATTCACGAAACGATCTGGCGTGCCAAGATTCGTATGGTTAAGCGCATTGAAGAACTCGCTGCGGAACTGAAACTTCGTTTTCTCTCCCAGGTTGAAATCGCGGACCACGGCAAAATCAAGTGTCTGCAGGCCAGGGCCATAGACCGAGTTCCGGCCAACGTTTCCAAAAGCGAAAGCCGGGGGCGCAGTGAAAGCGGCTGTATTAAACCAACCACTCGCTGTGCGCGTTCCGGGCACGAAGATCGGCTGGCCCGTGGCGTTGGCGCGAATTGGGTTCTCGCCCAACACGGTGCCGGAATTGGCCGTGTCACCAAACACGGAAATGGTAAACGGAAACCCTGTCTGTATCTGGTAAAGAGTTGAGAAATGCCAGTCCTTTGTAGCTGCCTGCAATATGTTGTTGGAATGCAGGGTAGGAATGTCATAAACCGCGCTGAGTGCGAAACGGTGGCGCACATCGCAGGCCGGACCTTTTTCCGCAGTCAGATTGCTGTTGTTCTGCGGAATGGACGATTCAAACATGGGCGAGCGAAAGTCAGGTGCATTGCTCAGGCTTTTAGACCACGTGTAGTTGGCGAGGAAGGTCAATCCGCGCGCGTAGCGGCGGCGGACATTGACGTAACCGGCGTCATACCAACTCTGCGCTGTGTTCTCCAGTAAGTTGATCGTGCTCACCGGGAAAGTCGTGCTGATTGCGTTCACGCCTGGTGGCAGAATAGTCCCGGGCACGAAGCTGATCGTCTTGAAAGGACGCCGCGGCCCAATGGGCCCCGGCCCCGGCGGAGCATTGTTGATCAGATGCGCGCGTTGCAGGTGCACGCCGTGGTTCCCAAGGTATCCCAGTTCCAGCGTTGTCTGGCGTCCTATGCTTTTCTCCACCGAAAGGCTCCACTGCTCGATGTATTGTGAAGGTGCGTGCGGGTCCATGGAGGTGAAACTGACCGTGGTCTTTCCCAGCACAGGCGGCCCGAAGTTAAAGCCCGACGCGATGAGCGTGGCCGGAGGAATAAAATTGTCGCTCTGCTGGGTTTCCGGGAAAACGTTCGGAACGTTGTGGCGTTGGTTGCACCAGGTATTCATATCCACGGGCGTAAAGAAAATACCGAATGAAGTGTGGAGCACCAAACCCATTTTGGGAATAGCTTGTGAAATGCCCATCCGCGGGGCGAAGTTATGGGGATTCGGATATTTCAGGCTGCCGGGAAAGCCTTGCTGCCCGCCTATAAAGGCGCTGGGAACACCATTCTGGAAAATGAGGTTGGAGTTGGTGAACTTGATATCCACCAGTGGATTCATGTACTCGTAGCGAAGGCCCATCTCCACCGTGGTTGTGTGCGTCAGTTGGAAGCTGTCTTGCACGTAAGCATCCGCATACCACTGGCGAAGTTGCATTTGCGGAATGCCCGCCTGGCGTTGTTTCACTGCCGGCAACCCAAGCAGGAAGCTGGCAAGGGCCGAACCGGTGTTGTCATTGGTGGCGGTTTGCGATGTGTAGCCGTTCGTGAACTGGTAGTAACCGCGGTTCTGAAAAAATCCCCACATCGGCCAAATATAGCGGCGGTAGCTGCCGCCGAACTTCAGGGCATGGCGTCCGCGTTGCCAGCTCAACTGCTCGCGTCCCTCGATGATCGTGTCCCAGGAATGCACGGGCGTCGCGGCATATGTGTCACCCATGGGAGAGAAGCCCTGGACATTGAAATACGGTGCCCCGAAGGCCCCCGCGCCGCCAAAACCAACGCCTTGAATACCAAGCTGGGTCACGATGTCGTTCACGTTGGCGTTCTGTTCAGTGCGGTCCATGGAAAGTCTGGAGACCGTGATCGCGGCCATGTTCACCATTCTGGGGCTGATGACCCGGTTCCAGGCAACACTGCCATTCTGGGAAAAATTGTCGTGATTGGAGCCGAAGCCAGGCAGGTTCTCTGGCGTGAATCCGTTTTCGGCGCTCAGTGAATACCGCGCAGTAAGGCTATCGCCCCCGTCGAAGATATGATCGACCCGGGCTGTTCCCTGATTGGTAATGTGGAGTTCGTTGCGCACGTCGGTGAAATTGTTGCAGTCGGTACCCGTCCCCACCAAGGTGGGCGCTCCCATCATCGTCATCCCGCAACCCGACATGGCCATCATCCCCATTCCCATATCGCCATTAGGATTGGGCACGTATTTCTGCAGAAACATCTGGGCGGCAGGGTTGATGAGGTTCTGTGGGATCACGTTGTCGGGGAAAGGATCACGGATAATTTGCGGGTTGCTGGGGCTAATCGGCTTGGAAGGATTGAAGCTGGGATTTGGATGAGCGCTGAAAGGGTTGTAAATCGTTGTGCCACTCATGCTGAAATCCCCGCTCGCTTCCATCATCGTAGGGACGGTATCAATCATCGTATCGGCCATGGCATGGCGAAAACCTTCAAAGTTTGCGAAAAAGAAGGTCTTTTGGTGGCCGATGGGACCGCCGAGAGAACCGCCAAAATTATTTTGCACGAGATGGTTGCTGCCCATGGCGTTAAATGTGTGTGCGTCCATCGCGCCGTTCCGCAGAAATTCATATACGGTTCCGTGTAAATGGTTCGAACCGGAACGCGTCACGATGTTCACTTGCCCGCCGCCAGCCCCTCCCATTTCAGCGGAGTAACTTCCCGTCTGTACCTTGAATTCCTGCACGGCATCGGGAACAGGACTCAAGTTCAACGTGTTGAACGTGGGATCGGTGTCGGTGACTCCATCCAGCAGAAAGTAATTTGCGTTAGGCCGGTTGCCGCCAACGCTGACCGCCGAGCGTTGTCCCGGACGCCAATACAGCGGATTCATATCACCGGCCTGCGCGCCATGACTTACGTGTGCGCCCGGCACGGTCAGCACCAGATCAATGAGCATGCGGCCGTTGAGTGGCAGTTCCCGTACCGACCGCGGCTCGACCACTTCGCCCAGGCTGGCGTCAGTTGTCTTGAGTACCTCCCTGGCGGTCACTTCGAGTGACTCCTTAACCGGCTCGATCGTCAGGGCAGCGTTGATCGTCATTTTTTGCGCCACTTCCAGCCGCACAGTTTTGGTCAGCGGCGCAAATCCATGTGCCGTCACCTTCATCGTGTACTCATCAGGCGAGAGACCGGAGACTTCGAAAAGACCTTGCTGGTTGCTGAGTACGCGGCGGATCGCCCCCGTACTTGACGCTGCCAGCTCGATGGTCGCGCCCGCGACAGAACGAGACTCAGGATCGGTCACGCTGCCGTTAAGTACGGCGTAATTGCTTTGACCCAAAGCCGAAAGAGACACGATCAGGAGCCCGAACAGAAGTAGTTTTTGAAACACGGCAACCTCTCAATTGAAATTTCTTGTGCAACTAGGATGAAGGCATGTTTGTCGTTGATCCTGAATGCTGTACCCAGGCGCGCCAAAGGCACCGAGTTCCGGAAGTGTAAAGAACACGATGGAGAAGGACAATAGTATAAAAAGACTAGTGGGTCTCTGTTTACAACCAGCCGGGGACTTTTGCGTGAGGTCCGCGGATCCCGCTCTCAGAACGAGCGCGAATAGCCAACGGTAATCAGGTAGTCGGCGAAAGCCGCGTCCCCCGCCTTGCCCTGGAGCAGATCGGGCACGCTGCGCTTTCGATTGCGCTGAACCGCGATGGGAACGTTGAGGCTCCAGGTATCTTTTGCCCGTTCATATTGGAAGCCGGGTTCAACCGAAAGCGCGTAACCAGGCCGGCGGAAGCCAAGGCTGCCACCGATGAGGTCCCTGACTTTGACCCCCTCATAGCGAAGGCCGGCCTTGACCGCCAGCCCTCGCACTCCGGGAAAAGGATAAGCCACGCCGCCATCCGCCAAATACTGGTCGGGGATGGACATGGTCGAGGTCAGCGGATTGGGAGCTATCTTCACACCAGCAAGCGAGGCATTCGGTGTCCCATTGCTCTCTTGCGGCGTGATCAGATAGGTGCCGGAAGCATAGAGGACCGCTCGGCCCACTCGTTGATACGCTTGGCTTCCTAAGCTAATGCCATAGCCTCCAGCGCCGAGTTGGATCGATTGATCCACGTAAACCGTTTGCGGGCCGGTAACGGTCTGGACCGTATCCTTAACGCGGTAATCTCCGGTTGGAAAGACAGTGCCAAAAGAAAATGCAAGGTTGTGTCCAGTTTCGCTGGGAGGTCGAATCACCCAGAACTGCGCCGAGAGGCCTACATCACCAATGCCTGTACTGTGGGTAACCTGATCAGGGGCATTGGGAATGTGGAGAAAAACTTTAAAGAGCTCGTGGTCATAGATGCGTTTGGCATTCATGATGGGCACGCTCAAGGTTATGCTCCAGCGCGGGTTGAACTTGTAAGTCAGACCAACATCGAAGAGATTGATGTCGTTCACCACCTCGGTGCCCAGCTTCTCGCGCTGGGTCTGCTCGGTGGTACCCACGAAGTGGCGGTGGGAGCGCTGGTAGCGGTAGCCAGTGGAAATGGACCAATGATGGGCGGAAAAGGGGCCGCTCTCGCTCGCCGTATCCTTGGAAGAGGTGCTGGAGCTCTCGTTCGGATTTGAAGTACCGCACAACGCGCCAATCACGGGCGCGCTAGAACGTGCGGCCACTCAACCCTGTCCGGAGGCACGCACAGAGCTGAGGCAAAGCATCACCAGAAAAAGCGATGGAACCCACCGGGCGGGTTGGCTTAGCGCCGCCAGGGCACCAACCACGTGCTCGCGTTTGTGCCAGGCAATCATTTATCACCCAAATGGTTCACTAGTACCGCCGGCTGGGCTCCGGTCCGTCCCCGAACCAGCCAATCGAGCCGCTCGGCTAGTTCTTGCTGGCGTACTTCTCCGAGCACGCGGGCGACAACATTACCTTGCTCATCAACAAAAGCGGTTGCCGGAAGGCCTGGCCCCATTCCCAGCCTGTCTAAGTCATCCGTGGTTGCGCCCACCCAAATTGGGAAGCCAACCTGATGCTCGTTGACGAAAACCGCAATCTTGTCATGCGCTTTTTTGTCATCCAGCGATGCCGCCACGAAGACGACTCCGCGGCCGCTATATTCTTTCTCGGCCTCAACCAGACGCGGCATTTCGTCTTTGCAGGGCCCACACCATGTGGCCCAGAAGTTCAATACCACAATCTTGCCGCGATAATCGTCAAGGCGCGCGCGCTTGCCCTTCAGATCTTTCAGCGACAATTCTGCCCGGCCCGATGCCGCAGCGGCGGTCATCAGCAAGACCAGCGGAAGAAGCAGCTTCGCGCCTGTATTTGGAAAACGCATTTGTGCCTCACCTCCGAGTTGAAATTTTTTGTCCAGCCAAGGAAGCGGTTGGTTTGTCGCTGATCCTGAATGCTGTACCCATGCGCGCTAAAGGCACCGAGTTCCGGAAGTGTAAAGAACCCGATGGAAAAGGACAATAGTATAAAAAGACTAGTAGGTCCCTGTTTGTAATCGGCGGCCAACCAGCTAGCCAGAAATTACCTCAACGAGAGTTTCGAGCCACAACGGTCTTTTGCCCGGTCATGGTCGTGTTAGAGAACTTCTTCGCAGATATTATTCCCTTGCCTTCTTGGACCGTGATGGTTTGGTCGGCTGCAACCTTCGAGAGTTTGTCTGTCTGCCCACTTGGCCATTCGATTTGGACGGAAGAGACGTTAGTTTTCTGACCTAAGCCAAACGTCAGTACCATTTCGCTTTGGGAAAGATAGCTGGAACCGCTGCGCATCATCTGCCACTGTTTTTCACCTTCGTATTCGATGCGGACAACCGCCCCGATGCCATCCCGGTTCGAACGCGTGCCTTGCAGCTTCACTCGCAAGGCATGGTTCCTGTTACCGCCATCGTTTCGGAAGAGAAGCGCCGGGCCGGCATTGGTAGTAATCAGCAGATCAAGGTCACCGTCATTATCTATGTCCGCATACGCGGCGCCACGCGCCACGCGAGGGGAGTCGAAGGCTGTGCCCATTGCAGCCGTGACCTCTTCAAACTTGCCGCCACCCAGGTTGCGAAATAGATGCGGCGGCTGGCGATACTTGATGCGCTTCTGGATTCGCTCAATGTCGCTGTCGATGTGGCCGTTGGCGACGAAAATATCCGGCCAGCCATCCAGATCGTAATCGAAAAAGAAGCAGGCAAAACCAAGGGTAAGCAGCGAGTTCTGACCGATGGAGGAGCGGGGCGCTTCATCCACAAAAAGCCCATTGCCCTCGTTGTGGTAGAGCGACATCATCTGGTTCGAAAAATTGCTGATGATGATGCTGGGCCGGCCGGAGCGGTCGTAGTCAACGGCATCCACGCCCATTCCGGCGCGTGCGATGCCGTCTTCACTGAACGCAATGCCTGCTGTAACTGCGCTCTCGGTAAACGTTCCATTGCCGTTGTTCTTGTAAAGCTTGTTCGGTTGCGTATCGTTGGCCACAAGCAGATCAGGCCAGCCGTCATTGTTGTAGTCGAGAATAGCAATGCCGAGCCCCTTCGACGTGGGATCGTAAAGACCTGCTTTTTTGGTTGCATCTTCAAACTTGCCGTTTCCCAGGTTGTGCCACAGCCGTACCGAGGCACCCTTGTAAGATTCCGGCGTGCAGTAGGATTTGTGCGACCCATCGAGCGTACAACGCAGATCCGTCTCCGGGGTCCACTGAACGTAATTGGCAACCAGCAAGTCCAGTTTGCCGTCGCGATCATAGTCAACCCAGACAGCACCGGTGCTGAACTCATGGATACCGGAGAGGCCGGCGCTGGTGGTGACGTCGGTAAATGTTCCGTTGCCATTGTTGTGAAACAACCGGCTTTGACCGAGAGCGCTTATAAAGATGTCGTCATGGCCATCGTTGTCATAGTCTCCAATGGCCACGCCCATTCCGTACATGCTGACCGCCAGCCCGGCCTTGGCCGTAACGTCGGTAAATGTGCCGTTACGATTATTGTGATAGAGCTTGAGTGTGGATGCAGCATGATGATGCCCAGACCAGTCTTCCCCGTTTATCAATAAGATGTCGGGATAGCCGTCGCCGTCGTAGTCAATGAATGCGCAGCCCGGCCCCAGGGTTTCAGGAAGATACTTTCCGCCAAAAGCACCGTTGTTATGAATGAAGCGGATTCCAGCAGATTGAGTAATGTCCGTGAAATGAACGGCTCCCGGTGGCGTCTGGGCAAAAGACAACAGGTTGGCCACCACGTAAACAAAACTCAAGAACAGCACCGTGAACGGAAACTTCAACTTGGTCGATATCATTTTCTTCCTTTGGGGAGTGAGAGTTTTTGCAGGTCAACCTCTCCATTGCCTGTTCGTTTTAAGCCCTGAAGTCCCGCGGTACGAGGCGGAGGCGCGATGCTTGCAGGCGTTAATGGGACCGAGTCGTGCACGTGGATCGCCTGACGTTCGTTGTTATCCTCAGGATGAAGCTGCCGGTATGTGCCGGTAAGAGCTTGGGCGGATTCATCGGCCTTAAAGCGCAAATAAAGCGTCTGCTCATGCTTTGCTTTCTCTGCTTCGCCCAAGCCCTGGTAGCAGAGCATGAGATTGTAGTGTGCCTGAAGGTCCTCAGGATCAATGCTGAGCACCTGTTGCAACTCAGCAATGGCATCACTGTACTTGCGCTGCAGGAAGTAGAGTCTGCCCAGGTCATTGCGTGCAACGCGGTCATGCGGATATTGCGCCAGCATAGTATTCAAATGAGCAACGGCTTCGTCGTATTTGCCTTCGGTGCGCAATACGCGGGCAAAGAAGTAGTTAGCACGTGCCAGATCGGGTTTGAGTTGCAGCGCCTTTTCCAGGACCTGGCGGGCGCGCTCCATGTCGCCTTCCTGAACTGCTACGCGGCCTAGATTGACCCATCCGTCCGGGTTGCCTGAATCGATTTTTGTTATTTGTTCAAAGGCCTGTTGCGCGCCCTTGAGATCGCCTTGCAGGAACAAGCCAATGCCATAGTCATTCCAGCGTGTCCAATCCTCGGCTCGCAAGTCAATCTTGGGTTGCGTACCGACAGCGTTCGCTGGCAATACTGTCACCATGACCTCGTCTTCCGAAAGGGCGACAATGGGCAAATCGGGAATGTGCTTGAGCTTGCCGGAAACGTTCGAAGTATCACCTGTGAAAACAAAGCTCCGGTCATCATAGTCAGGTGTCGTTGGCGGCTGCGATACTTTGGGATCGGGTACACCGGCAAAAGAAAACTGTGTATTCCACCAGGCAAATTTTCGGTAGCAGAGCTGGGCGTGAAGTTTAATCTTGTCGCCGGCATATTGCGGGACCTTCAAACGGTAGTGGACCGTATCAGCCGCCCCGGGTGGGATCAAGCGGACATAAACCACAGCGCGGTTTGCCCAGGCATTGCGTTTGTTGATGGCGTTGCCGTGCGCATCCACCAGGAGCGAGCGGTAGAAGTGTGCGCCCTTTTCCACCGGACCCTTTCCATCGTCTTCGACCTTTCCGCTCCAGAAAATAACTCGATCTTTATCGTCGGTTGCCTTCAACTCCAGCCAGGTGTCATAGGCATCCACCGTGCCTCCGGGGAAGAAGTGGCCGACTTTGCGGGTACGCACAACCACATCGACCAAAACCGTATCTCCGCGCCGGACTGTCGGATTAATCCGGTTCAGAGGAGCGCTAACCGGCGATACCGTTCCCCCACCGGCCTGGGGTGTGGAGGTCTCGGTTTCCTCGCCGACCGCGAATGAGGTGGCCAACTCCGAGGATGGAAGCGCTGCTCCTCCGCTTTTTGAGGGAGCGGCAGAGATGGCAAAAATGTCCACGGAGACCGTGCCTTTCATAAAGTCTTCCGTGAGTTTGAGCTGTGCGGGATCTTCATTCGCAGTCGGCACAGCGGTATTGGCGCCTGGAAAAGCATGCGAATGTACAAACCCATTGACTGCGCCGGCGTCGGCTGATTTCACCGTCGGCATGTGGCAGTCAGCGCACTGCTGGGGCTTGGGCGGATAATAAAACGAACGGGCCCCAAACCCTGAGACTCCGCTGGCTTGCCAATTGTCATATTCGTTGAAGCCGCGAATCCAGCGATAGTGGTTCACCGGGATATCCAGGTGAACTTTGTGGCAACTTGAACAGAACTCCGCCGTCTGCGTCCGCATGAAGGGTTTCAAAAACACCCGGCGATGCGGCTCGGGATTCAAATTGACTACATAGTCGTGGACCCAACGTATGGCCGGATTTTTGCTGGCGGCAAGTTCATGTAGTTTTGGATATTCCAGCATGAAGTCCCCTTGACCCATGGTGCTCTTCACCTGAGAGATGGAATGGCACATCATGCAGCCCAATCCTGCCTGCGCCTCTGGCCGGTTCACGATTTGCTTGATCGGAGTATCAAACATCCCGCTGTAAAGCAGTGCCGGATCATGACAGCCGGCGCACCATTTTGAGGGCTTCACGCCAACCACGTCTTGCATGTACTCAACGCTCTTCCGGTACCACTGATTGTTAAAAGATGAAAAATGGTGCATTGAGCCAGACCATTGCCTAAAGATGTCACTGTGGCAACGCTGGCAGGCATCAGACTCCATGAAGTAGTTGCTCGGAATTTTTCCTTTGTGGGCGGTTTGCGCCGAACTGGGAAAGAAGGGGCCATTGGGACCGTCGCCTTCTCCATCCATGCTGATTGGCGGTGATGCAGGATTGCTGATCTGGTGAGCGCTCAGCCAGAGTCCTTCGCGTATCTTCAATCCACCAAAACCTAAAGCCGCAGCCAAACCAAGAAACAACGCGAGACGGAATGCCGCCATGGCATTTCCACCTGCGAGCCAACCCTTCGATCCCACCCAGCGCGCGGCCAGAACCGCAACTCCCGCCACGGAAAATGCGATGTGCGCATACATCCAGTTCCAGTGCGAATGCGCCGTGCCTGTAAACAGAAGAACAATTCCTAACCCAGCGCCCAAGGTGATGAGCATCCATCCAGCGTGCAGCTTGAAGTTTTGTGGCGAAAAAATATGGCGTATTTTCGGAATAAGGAAAAGAGCAGCAAGGATGCCAAGACCCGCATGCAGCAACACGATCGCGATGTAAGTGAGCGTAGGCGATGGAAAAACATAAAGATAAACGGCGCTGACGAACAGGAGAATGATCAGCACCGACAGCTTGCGCCAAGATGAAGATGAAGACGAAGATGAACCCGACTTATTGGACACGAACTACCCTCATACCCAAGTCAGAAAACCTCCCGATGAGGCAATCACAGAAGCGGATTGTTACTATACCAAGCTGGCGAATATAGCCCGAGGATGACTTGGGGGACAATAGTATAAAAATACTAGAGGCCCGCAGAGTAACCCCGGGAAGAATCCAGGCAGGCTTCACTTCTCCGAGGAGTGTTAAGATTGGGCCAGGAACCAGGTAAACTCCGGTCATTCGAAAATCTATCAATGACAAGATCATTTCTCCTCTTCTCTCTGCTGGCAATCTCGATTGCTTCCGCTGCCGAAGCACCTCAACGTTCGGTCAAAAATACAGCCATTAAAAACAGTCCTGCAAAAGCGCCAGACCGCAGCGCCGAAGCCCTTCATGCCAACAATCTAGGCACGGCTTATATGAACCAGCAGCAGTTCAAACACGCGTTGGAGCTTTTCCGGCGAGCAGCGCTGCTTGATCCGAGACTGGAAGCAGCCAGGGTGAATCAGGGTATTGCTTTGCTGAACTTGCAGCAATATCGTCCTGCACTTTTCGTACTGGAGGGGATCACCAAAACTGCTCCCAGCAACGCGCGCGCCTGGTATAACATCGGACTTATCTACAAGAATCAAGGGGACGCGCAAAAGGCGCTCGAAGCGTTCCAACGTGTCGCTAAGCTTGAGCCTGACGATCCCAACGTCTTTTACTTTCTGGGCGTCGTGTTTTCTCAAGCCGGAGAACAGAAAGAGGCCATTACCGCATTTCAGCACGCCCTTGAGCTCAATCAGTTCCATGTCTCAGCTGAGTTTGGGCTCTCCCGCGCGTTTCAGCGCACCGGCGATAGCGAGAAGGCGCGTGAACATCTCGCGCGTTTTCAGCACTTGACCCAAACCAAATTGGGCTCGCCTATGAGCCTGGTTTACGGCGATCAAGGCAGGCTCTCACTTGCCGTGCAGGCTGGCAACGCCGCAGCGCCTTCTGCAACACCCATCCGAGTCCGCTTCACTGATGCCACGCGAGATGCCGGCCTGGCTTTCTTTCCGCCCGCAACCGACGCGAAACCCAGCCAACTGGGCTCTGGCGCCTGCTTCTTTGATCTCGACAACGATGGACACCCTGATCTTTTTATTGCCAATGGCGGCCCGTTGGGAGGCGCAGCTCTTTTCCATAATCTGGGCAACGGAAAATTTGAAGACATTACTCGAAAGGCAGGAGTTGATCCTGCATGGCATGGAATTGCCTGCGCCGCGGGCGATTATGACAATGACGGCCATACCGACCTGGCTCTCAGCACGCCGGAGCAAGTCTTGATTCTCCACAACGAAGGAGATGGAACGCTGAAGAATGTAACCGATGCCGTGGGCATCCATATGCAGAGTCATCCAGTTGGCCTGACGTTTGTTGACTACGATCACGATGGTGACATTGACCTCTATGTATCCAGCAGCGAAGCCGGCAAGAGCGTTCTGTGGCGGAACAATGGCAACAGCACATTTACTGAAGTCACTGCTGAAACTGGTCTCGCGGCAAACGCGGTCAGTTACGGAATCACGCCAACCGATTTTAATAATGATCGTGCGATTGACTTAGTCTCCGCCTCCAGCCCGAAGCCCGAATTGTTCTTGAATCCACGTGAGGGTAAGTGGGTCGCGACCGATTTATGGCCGCAGACCGAACTTGCGCCAGTGGTGGCTGTCGTGACTCTGGACTTCAACAAAGATGACTGGATGGATATAGCTCTCGCGCATGATGGCGCGCCTGGCATTACGCTGTGGCGAAATCAAAATGGCAAGAATGTTGAGCAGGTGAAGCTCCCACTTCCGGACTGGAGCCGAGCCTGGGGGATCGTAGCCCTGGACTACGACAACGACGGCTGGATTGACCTCGCTGCGGTGGGCGAAACGAAAGATGGACGCGGCGAAATACGCCTGTTCCGCAACCTCGGACCACAGGGTTTTAAAGATGTCACGACCGATGTTGGTCTCGATAGCGTAAAGCTGACCTCTCCGCGCGCATTGCTTACTGCCGATGTTGACGGAGACGGCGCTGCCGATCTGCTCATCATTCAGGACCATGCACCCCCGGTTCTCCTGCGCAATGATGGTGGCAATCAGAACCATTTTCTCCGCATCGCTCTTACTGGACTGGCTGATAACAAGAGCGCCATTGGAACCAAGGTGGAGGTCTTTGCCGGCACGCTGTGGCAGAAGTGGGAGATCAGTGGCTCCGGATATCTTAGCCAGAGTTCAACCGATTTGCTGGTTGGCCTGGGGAAGGAAGCTCACGTTGACACCGTACGCTTGCTCTGGCCAACGGGCGTGGTGCAGGATGAAGTTGAATTGGCCGCCAACAGGGCTCATAAGATTAGTGAAATTGACCGAAGGGGCAGCTCCTGTCCCCTGCTCTTTGCCTGGGATGGCACACGCTATCGTTTTATTGCAGATATGATCGGCGCCGGAGTGCTCGGCCACTGGGTAGGGCCGGGAGAACGCAACATTCCCGATTCCACTGAATATATAAAAGTAAATGGCGAACTCGTTCGACCACGTAATGGCCTTTTAAGTTTCCGCTTCATGGAGCCGATGGAAGAGGTCGTCTATCTTGACCAGGCACGGCTGCTTGCAATTGATCATCCGGCGGATTTAGAGGTCTATCCCAACGAGTATTTCGCGAGCAACCCTCCCTTTCCTGAATTCAAGGTGATTGCCAGCCGCAATGCACGTCCACCTGCCGGGGCCTGGGACGACCTTGGCAACGACGTTCTGGAACTGCTCAGCAAGCGAGATCGCAATTATCTCGCCGATTTTGAGCTCTTGCCTTACAAGGGATTCACCCGGCCGCATTCCCTGGAGATTGAGTTGCCATCCCCCTATCAGGGTGGGCCGCTCCGGCTCTTAATGTACGGTTATATCGAATACTTCATGGCGAACTCCATGTA
>DATHMF010000042.1 GCA_035487355.1 Terriglobales bacterium
CGCCGCAGGTATTGGTCAGCCCATTGGGCGTGGCCACCACAAGTCCTGCCGGCAACGTGTCAGTAAAAGCTACTCCGGTCTCGGCCACTGCATTGGCCGGCGGATTGGTAATGGTAAATGTCAGTGACGTGGTGCCGTTCAACGGAATCGCCGCTGCTCCAAACGCCTTGGCAATCGAAGGTGGCCCTACCACGTTAATGCTGGCTGAAGCTGTCCCGCCCACACCCCCTTCATTCGAATTGACGTTGCCCGTGGTGTTGTTCTGCGTGCCCGCCGCTATGCCGGTCACATTCACCGCGAAGGTGCACGAGGTGCTTTGCGCCAGAGTTGCACCCGTCAGGCTGATGACGTTGGTAGCTTGCGTGGCGGTAATTGTTCCACCACCGCAAGAGCCCGTCAGACCGTTGGGCGTAGAGACCACCAGCCCCGCCGGTAACGTGTCGCTGAAGCTGATGCCGGTCAGCGTGGTCGTGGTGTTGTTGTTCTGAATGGTGAAGGTCAACGAAGTCACGCCGTTCAGCGGAATCGAGGCCGCACCGAACGCCTTGATGATCACCGGCGGTGATGTAACCGTGATCGTGGCATTCGACGTATTACCCGTGCCGCCTTCGGTTGAAGTCACCTGTACGCTGTTGTTCTTCACCCCAGCCGTTGTGCTGGTTATGTCTACGGATACCGTGCAGGAAGCGCTGGACGCAAGCGTGCCAGCCGACAAACTTACGGATGTCGCCCCCGCAACCGCAGTCGTAGTGCCACCGCAGGTGCTGTTCGCGTTCGGCGGATTGGCAAGGATCAAGCCAGCGGGCAGGTTGTCCGTAAACGCAATCCCAGTCAGGGCCACGGTCGCGTTGGGGTTCTGAATGGTAAAGGTCAAAGTAGTCAAACCACCGATGGGTTGCAGCGGTGCGCTAAAGACCTTGCTGATCGTCGGCGGCGCGACCACCGTCAGGCTAGCTGAAGCCGTCCCGCCACTACCGCCGTTGGTAGAACTAACCGGACCTGTGGTGTTGAGGTACTGGCCGGCTGTTGTTCCAGTTATGTTCACGACCACGGTGCAGGAGGTGTTCACTGCTATAGTCCCGCCCGTCAGACTGATGCTGGTGGATCCAGCTACTGCGGTTGCTGCGCCGCCGCAGGTGCTGGTTAGCCCGTTCGGCGTCGCTACTACCAGGCCGACCGGCAAGGTATCCGTAAAGGCAACACCGGTCTCGGCAACCGTATTGGCTGCTGGATTGGTAATGGTGAAGGTCAGCGAAGTCGTCCCGTTTAGCGGAATCGTGGCCGCGCCGAAAGCCTTGGAAATCGAAGGCGACGCTACTACGGTCAGGACCGCGGTGTTGCTGGTGGCGCCCGTTCCGCCTTCGGTCGAAGTAATTGCGCCTGTAGTGTTGCTGTTGCTCCCTGCAATTGTCCCTGTCACGTCCACCGAGAAGGTGCACGATGATCCGGCCGCCGGTGACGCGGTCAGCGTCCCACCGGAGAGGGTGATGGTGCTGCTTCCCGCTACCGCCGTGATCGTGCCAGCACCGCAGGAGCCGGTTATGTTGGGTGTCGCCGCCACTACCACGCCCGCAGGCAAGTTGTCGGTGAAGGCTACCCCGCTCAGCGCGCTGGCGGTGTTGGGGTTGGTGATGGTAAAGCTCAAGGTGCTGTTGGTGTTCAACGCAACGCTGGTGGGATTGAAGGCCTTGCTGATGGTCGGAGGGCCTACCACTGTGATGTTTGCGATCGAGGTGTTGCCGGTCCCGCCATTGGTGGAGGTGGCGGTGACGCTGTTGCTCTTCACGCCTGCGGTTGTTCCCTGAACCGTTACTGAGACGGTGCACGAAGAGACCGGAGCAACGCTGGCGCCGCTCAAGCTGACAGTCGAGGACCCATCGACCGCAGTCACTGTTCCGCCAGCGCAGTTGGTAGTTGGATTACCAGGTGTGGCCACAACCAGGCCTGCCGGCAGATTGTCGGTAAACGCGACACCGGTCAGCGTCAGGTTCTGGTTGCTGTTGCTGTCAATGGTGAACGTCAGGCTGGTGGTACCGTTCAGCGGAATCGAGGCGGCGCCGAAAGCCTTGACGATATGCGGCGGATTGATGACCGTGAGGCTCGCGGAAGCGGTGTTGCCGTTGCCGGCATTGGCGGAATCAATGGTGACGCTGTTGTTGTAGACGTTGTCGGGAGAGGCCTGCACGTTCACATTGATGGTGCACGTGCCAATCGGCAAAGCCGGATTGGCAAAGCTGATCGTGCCCGTGCCCGCGGTTGCGGTCACCGTGCCTCCGCAGGCGTTGACGACGCTCGGTGTGGTGGCAACCACCATGCCGGCCGGCAGAGTATCGGTGAAGCTGGAGTCAATTGCGATTACGTTAGCGTTGGTGATGCTGAAGGTAATGGTGCTGGCAGCATTCACCGCGACCGGGTTCGGGCCAAAGCTCTTGGTGATGGAGGGCGGCTGCAGAATGATGATGCCGACATTGGCCAAGCCTCCGCTTGACGCGCCCAGACCCCCCGCAGCCGTGTAGGTAAAAGTTGTTGCTGTGGGTGTAGCGAGGATTGGGAATGTACCGTTATAGCCACCGATGCCGACACCGGAAATAACGACCGTCTCGCCTAGGCCTGCCGTGAAATTGTGCGCACCAACGGTGGTGATGGTAACTGTTGTACCCACCTCAGTGGCGGTCGCAATGAGATTGGAGTTGGCCGAGACGACCGCCTGGTCCACGGTCGCATGGGCCGAGCCGCGTCCTGATACACCACCCGCATTGAAGGTCGCCGTGGCCGTGGGCACAGGGTTGGCCAGTGTTTCCGGCTGGGCCTGAGGAATGGTTCCCAAAACGGGAGCGTCAAAGGTGATGGGTAAGCCAACGATCACATTCAGATTGCCGGCCAGGGCGGCACCGTTGCCGTGATTGTCCTTGCTCATGTCTCCAGTCAGCGTCGAGCTCTGATTAATACGAATGATTGCTGCAGTCGCGTTATGAGTCAGGACGATGAATGGATCGATCGTAGCTGTAGTCGTGGTGTTGTTTACCGTGCTCGCCGCCGCGTTGGTGCCCCACCAGTTGTTGGTTGCAGTGACGGTACCGTTAATGTTATTGAGGTTGCTTCCTAAGAGCGCAGTGTTGCCCGCCAAGCGGCTGAAACTCATATTCAGAGTCCCAAAGCCGGCGCTGAGATTGCCTACCGAAATTCCTCCGCCATTGCCGTTCGGGGCATGGTTAGTGGTGATAGTGATTTTGCTAAGTGTGACCGAGTCGGGGTTCTTCGTATTCAGAAAGAGCCCGCCGCCGTCTTTCTGGTTCACGAGGTTACCGATGCCGCCCGTGTTGCCGCTGATAATGGTGCCTTGGTCGATCAGCAGATTCGCGGCAGCCCAGATTCCGCCGCCCGATCCGTTGGCCTGATTGCCGGAGATGGTGCTCGAGTGAATAATCGTTTGCCTGGAGCCGGACACGTTGGAAAAAATATTAAGACCACCACCCTGACCCACGCCGATGGGCACGCTATTGTTGATGACCTGGGTGTTGGTCATTAACATACGCGAAGGAAAGGACACCCATATCCCGCCACCGACGGAGCCGCCGCCGACACTATCTGCTCCCTTGTTGCCCTGAATGATGCTGTTGGTGATGGTCGCGAGCCCGTTGCCAGGAACGGTGAAATTGAAGTTGGCCAGTCCGGCGCCGTTTCCCTGGGTGGTGTCGCAATTCTGTAGCGTGACGTTGGTCAGCGTAAGGTTGGCCGCCCCGCTTGAGCCGGTGTCAAACTCCATGCAGCCACCGTCACCATCGTTGCCATGCGTGCCGCGATTGTGCCCGTTTTGGAGGGTGAGATTGGAGAGGCTGGCGCTGGCGTTCGTAATTGGACAGGCTCCTGTTCCGAGGTCCTCATTGACATTCATTACCATGTCAACGCCATTGGCCGGTCCTGGATTGTAGCTGGCTGTTCCTGCCTGAATGATGGTGGAGTTCTGCCCGGCGCCCGTGATATTCATCGTGCGGTCCACCGACAGAGCGCCAAAACTACCGGTGCAGTCATTGGCGACTTTGGCAATGGTGAGCGTATAGGTCCCAGCCTGCAAACTGATGTTGTCGCCGTTGGCTTTGATAACGGCCTCGCGTAACGTACAGTCGCCAGATCCATCAACGCCGCCGGTGTTGAGACAGGTTACGCCCGTGCCTCTAGGCGCTATGTCATCAAAGCGATTGGGAAAGAACGTGGGATCGGGAGTGGGCATCATGGCCGAAGGCGCCATCTGGTCCTTGTGTAGTGAAATCACTCCGGGACGTCCATCCACATTGACGCGCATAGGAATCGCGGCAACCGGAGACGTAGCGGTATACGGCCGGCTCAGACGCACACCTTGCGGGAATGTACCCGGCGGCAAGGTATTGTCTTCTATGGAATGGAAATCATGAGCGATGACGTTCATCTGCCCTGTGCTGGAATCCAGCACCGTCAAATCATCAGCGCCATAGTTGGTAATGTGGGTGCGCATGAGAACGGGCGCCACACCGGAATTGCCCAATGAGGCCACAGCCGGCATGTTCTCAATCACCTTCCAGGTGTCAGGCCTGTAAGTCTTCTGTTGCTCCACATAGGGGTCAGGCTCTCCGTTCAGCAATCTCTGCCTGCGGGCCCTGACTTCTTCCAGGCTCCATGGGGTCGCGTCAAAGCCGTTGCGCGCAACAATATTCAAGCTGCCATCAGAGGCGAGTAGCGCCATCTGCGAGCGGTTGTCGCGATCAAAAATGAATGAGCCCAGGGCAATTGCAACCGGAGAGAACGGCAACGGCACTGGTTCCAGGCCCTGCGTGAGATTTCCCGCCGGCGTCAAATTTCTGCCGTGGAGAATAAAGAGATTGCCGCCGGAAACAACGGCCACGTCTGCGATCGCATCTCCATCCAGATTGCCGACTGCCAGGGCAGTTGCCGGAGCCTGCAGCGGATATGCACCAATGAGATATAAGCCGCTGGCGGAAGTGCTGTATACCAGCAATGCCGGTCCCTGCGGCCGTTCAATGGCCACAATGATCTGGCTGGAATTCTGATGTGGATCAAGTTCTGCCGTGGCCAGGCTGGTCACGATTCCTGGCAGCGTAAACACCGGATACGGCGTGAAATTTCCATGCCCGTCATTGGCCAGAATGTAAAGCGCGCTGCTGCCTTTCGTGGCAGCTACGATGTCGAGATGGTCGCCTCCAGTGAAATCGCCGGTAGCAAGGAAGTCGGGCCGCTGCGGCAATTCAAAAAGCCGCGCGTTCGGCAAAAAGGGTGAAGGAAAGCGGCTCTCTCCAATGGCACGAAACGATTCCTCGCTCTGTGGCGCGAAGGCATCCAGGTTGCCGCGATACACGGCGACAGCTCCGCCTCCGGCAGTTGCATAACCGACCGCCAGACCTTCGATTCCATCCTCCTCATAAAAGCGCCCCTTCGCCAGGGTTAGCGGCTGCACCTGGCTGGCAGCAAAAGCTTGGGCGGCGCGCGTGGGCGCACCTATGGCGGGAGAGTCAGCGGTCACCGCCAGAGGCTGGGGATCCTGGAGCCAAATTTTCTGATTGCCCTGAGCGTAGAGGTGCGAGCCGACAGAGACGGGAAATCCAGCCAGAATTAGCGCGCAAAGGATGAATGTAAAGACGAAGACGGGGGAACTCACCCGCGCCCAAGTAGGACGATTGGAGCGGTGTAAATATTTCAAAGGATCAATCTCCCTGCAAAATGCATTTCAGTAGAAAGTAGTGCGTGTGACCTGGTATGACTTTGTTGCGGGCCCCTGATTCTTCCAGAAATCCCAATCGCCAGAGGGATCATGAATTTAATAAAACTGGCGTGAGACTGCTTTCTCCCGGTATCAATGCAAGGGGCCGAAACTCTGGTTAACTTTGTAGTTAATCCTGGGGGGAGCCAGAGGTGATTATTGCTGCAATGTACTAATGTGCTTGGTTCTGCTTTGTTACTCTGCCCTTGCCTCATGGATTTGTCAAGAAAATTTCGAGATTTTTACACATTCTTCCCAATGCCGGAAAATTTTCATATTGAAACAAAACACAATAAGAGTTACAGTTAGTAGGTTCACTCCCCCCGTATTCCAAACTTGGAGAATAGATGACCCTTTCCAGACGACAATTCGTTGGAATGGGAGGGCTTGTTGTCGCGTCAGCCATTGCGCCGCTCGAAGCGGCCAACAAGGCCCTCGCGACCGGGATCCCTTCCTTTAACGCAGCACAAGAAATTCCTCTGCAGTACATGAGCGCTGACACTTTTCGTCCTCACATCGGTACCAGGTTCCAGGTGCATGCCTCACCAAGACCAGTATTTCTTACCCTTATCGCAGTCGATGACGAGACCAAAGTAGCAACTCCCGTCAGAGGTCTTCACGTGGGAATGCAAAATCTGGGTCGAAATCCGTCTGCATCAACAACGCAAACGGAGACGTATGCCCTTCGCTTTCGGGGACAACCAGGTACTGCGCTGAGCCAAGGCACATACGTTTTCGAGGGCGGGGTGGGCAAGATTGCACTGTTTATCGTTCCCGCAGGTCCGCCGAGACGTGGTATGCGTGTACCAACGTACACGGCGATCATTTGCCATGTGCCGCGGTGAGAGTGGGAATTTGATCAGACTGGAACGGAAGTGGCCTGCCCGCTTCCGCTCCGTCAGCCCTTCCACTCCATTAGGAAGTGAAATCCTTTTTCTTCAGCTTTGCGGAACCCCAGGCGCTCGAATAGACGCAATGAAGGATTAAAGTTCTCAACGTAAATCTTCACGGGCTTGCCGGCCTGGGTGGCTTCGCGAATAATCCCGTTTAAAACATACGATCCGATTCCTGCGTTGCGACTTTGCGGGAGCACAGTGATATCGGCAATGTGGAAAGCTTCAGGCAATCTGGCCAGGAAGATGCGGCCAACGGGTTTTTCATCCTGACAAATAATATCGTGGGTTGCACCGGGAAACTGTGTGTCATAGTGACGCTTCTGCGCCTCAAACTGCATGCGGACGAAAGCCTCTTTCTGGGCTTCATTCCAAGGGACTAAAGACAACTCCTGCTCGCGCGTGCTGGTATATACCTGCAAAAGAAAAGGTTCGTCGTCGGCTTGCACGGGACGCAACGTAATCTTTTGCGGATCGCTCACCGGCTCTCCGGTTTGCGGAACCGGTTGAAGACCACCTCATACTGCATGCCTTCCTGGTCAACGCCAATGGGCACGATAAAAAGATCGAGGGAGCCGATCTTTTCGTGTTCCAGCCGGTAAATCTGCTGTTGCAGACGCTGCGTATGCGGACCACGAAAATACAACGAGAATTGTTCCTGTTGCGGTGCAGTGCTGCGCTCGTTGACTTCGGTCAGACGCAACGTTAATGGTTCCGAGTTTGGCAGTAATATTTTGAATTCTGAATTCAGATGTTCGGAAAAAATCTTGCTGCTTAGATTGTCCGTCATTGAGGGCCGCCTGTAAGTATGATGAAAATCAATTTCGGTTTCCGCAGTTTACCCGGGATTCAACTGCATGCGGTAGTACATTTCATCTTCGCCGAACCTGGAGAAGCCCAGGCGCTGGTAAAGATTAACCGCCCGGTTCCCTTTTAACACCTGAAGCCGCAGCGGCACGCCTGCCTGCCGGGATTCGATGATGAGTGCGGTGAGCAGCTCGGTGCCAATTCCGCAGCTCTGATGTTCCGGCAACAAAGAAATATCTATAAGATGAAATTCCTGTGGGCCGCGAAGTACGATCATTCGTCCGATGGGCTGCTCCTCTCGGAGAACAACCTGGTACTCGGCCCCGGCGTAGGCGGCTTCATACCAGCGGGTCTGCGCCATAAACTGCATGCGCAGGAATGCTTCTTGCTGGGGCTTATCCCATCCCCACTTGGAGACCTCTTCCTGGCGAGTGCTGGCGTAGACGCCATAAACAAAATTATCGTCCCCGGGCTGCTGCGGACGCAGGTGTACATTCATAGAATTCTTTGGCTTTCATTGTAACTTTTGGGGGGCCCGGATACAGTGGATCAGTTTTGAGAACGCGTTTCGAGACGAAATCCCTACCTGTAACTTACTAAATTGCCGTATCTTTGTTAAATTCCTGTAAATACGCATCTTAAGATAGGCATGGGGGAAGTTCAAATTATTTTATTTAAGCCTTTGATTTACAGCAGGCACAAGCTTAGCATTATGCACGGCAACTTGAGTGGGTGATATTGAGAATCATCCTCCATAACTTTGGCATCTATAAGTCCTGGCTGTATCGGCAAATCTAACGGGCGCAAATATTTCGTACATTCTGCAACGGAATCACGGAAGAATCATCTTATTTAAAGCGGACGCAACGAGGATACATGCCTATGTCACCTACCGTCATCACGCCGCCCACCAGCACCACGAGAACAAAGTCGCGTTCCGAAAAATCGGCCCCGAACCAGCGCCAAGAGATGGCCCGGGTGCGCGCTTTGACAGATCGTCTCTTCCGCCGGGTGCGCCCTGAAGCTTACTTCGACAGGCCTATCCCTGAGCGGCACCGGATTCTTTTCTACATGGGACATCTGGAAGCCTTCGACTGGAACCTCATAGGAAAAAACGGCCTCGGGTCCAACCCCATCAGTGAAGAGTTAGACAATCTGTTTGCCTTCGGGATTGATCCGCCGGTCGGCCAGCTTCCCCAGGACCAGCCCAGCGACTGGCCATCCGTCGATCATGCCCGCCAGTACGTAGAAGCGGTGCGCAAGAAACTCGACAGCGCGATGGAAGCAGCGCCCGCAGAGATGATTGATATGGCGCTCGAACACCGCCTCATGCACGCCGAAACATTTACCTACATCCTGCACAACCTACCCTACACCCGCAAAATCTTAGAGAACGAGAGCATTGCCGGCAGCGGTCCGTCTTTAAATCAAAAAAGCCCACAACTGCAAATGATGGAAGTCAGCGCGGGAACCGTAACCCTGGGCATGAAGCACGAAGATGGCTTTGGCTGGGACAACGAGTTTGAGCAACACACGCGGGATGTATCCGCGTTTGCCATGAGCAAGCACAAAATCACCAACGGCCAGTACCTGGAGTTCGTAAAAGCCGGCGGCGAGCCGCCGCATTACTGGCTTTGTCGTAACGATCAATGGTCCTATCGCGGCATGAATGCCGAAGTACCGCTCCCGCTGGACTGGCCGGTTTATGTCACGCAGTCGCAGGCCGAGGCCTACGCGCAATGGACCAGAAAATCCCTGCCCACAGAAGAACAGTTCCATCGCGCCGCTTTTGGAATGCGGGAAGGCGAGCAAGTTTTTCCCTGGGGAAACGAACCAGCCGGTGCCCATTTTGGGAACTTCAGCTTCCATAACGCTGATTTGGTTTCCGTTACCGCAACCCCAGCGGGAGACAGTGCATTCGGAATCTCGCAACTTATCGGTAACGGATGGGAGTGGACACGAAGCTTGTTCAAGCCATTTCCCGGTTTCGCAGCATCCCCGTCGTATCCGGGGTATTCAGCAAACTTCTTTGATAATGATCATTTTGTTTTGAAGGGCGCGTCGTGCGCAACCGACACCCGCCTGATTCGGCCAAGCTTTCGCAATTGGTTTCGCCGGGATTATCCCTATGCCTACACAACTTTCCGAGTCGTGGAAAACTAAGATGCCAGCAACCTTACTGACACCCCGAGTAGTAACAACCGAAGCCCCGTGCCTAAAAACTGCCAACGTAATTGAGCAGTTTGCCACCGATGTTCGCGAAGGACTGCGCAAATTTCCCAAAAAGCTCTCGGCAAAGTATTTCTACGATGAGATTGGCAGCGCGCTCTTCGACGTAATTACGCTGCTACCCGAATACGGACTCACCCGCGCCGATGAGCGCCTGTTGCGCCGCAATGCCGAGACGCTCGCGCTGCGCCTGACCCCCGACCTCATCGTGGCTGAACTGGGCAGCGGAAGCGGGCGCAAGACCAAGCCAATTCTGCGAGCCATCAGCGAGCTGCAAGGTCCGCTTACTTACTACGCCATTGACGGCTCCTTGACTGCCCTAGAGCGCTGCAGCCATGAGCTTGCCGGAGTGCCAGGGGCGCAAGTTCGCACCCTGCAGTGTTTCTATGAAGAGGGCTTAGAGCGGATTGCCGAATACCGTTCCCGCGGGGAGCGCCTGCTGGTGCTCTTTCTGGGAAGCAGCATTGGCAACTTCGAGCGCGACGAGGCGGCTGCTTTTCTGGCGCAGGTCCGAAGCCACCTTCAGCCCGGAGACGCACTGCTGCTGGGCGCTGATCTGGTGAAACCAGTGCCCCAGTTGCTCGAAGCTTATGACGATCCGCCGGGAGTCACTGCCGCGTTTAACTTGAACCTTCTGGCCCGAATCAATCGCGAGCTGGGAGCGGACTTCGATCTCAGCAACTTCAGTCATGAGGCGCGCTGGTGCGCAAGCGAGCGGCGAATCGAAATGCATCTGTGCTCGCTGGCAAGCCAGGTCGTCACCATCCCAGGCGCAGACTGCCGCGTTTCCTTCGAGCAAGGCGAGACCATATGGACCGAGTCATCGCACAAGTTCATGCCAGATGAACTGTCGCAGATGGCAGTGCACGCCGGTTTCATTTGTGAAGCGCAGTGGATTGATGAAGAGTGGCCCTTCGCTGAGAATTTGTGGGTAGTCGAGTAGATGATCTAGCAATCAGCGCTCAGCCAAAAACAAAAAACTCGCCGCAGACCTGTCCCGGCTTGCCGTGGATGAACGCAGATCAACGCTGATTCAGGAAACGGCAGTCGCTATCGACATTCATTCAAAGGCTAATATGTAGCGCCTATTGCTATAATCGCCGATCGTTCTACATGCGGCACGGGAGTAGGGTAATGAGCAGCACAAGAATCCACTGGGGACGAATTTTGCTCGGCGGGCTGCTCGCGGAACTGGCTCTCATTCTCGCGATTGTTCCTCTCGGCTTGCGTCTTGGCGAGAATTTCCTGCATTACACTGCTTCCCCCCGGATCCTTCGTCATGTGCTTTCTGGGAGCGCTCTGGGTGGGTCGACGGATCGAATCCCGTTTCATTCTGCATGGGACGTTGGTGGGAGTGGTCGCGGCGCTGATCTATGTCGTCTTGACGCGCGCAGCCCGAACCCTTCGCATACATTGTGGCCCACGCGCTGAAACTCGTGGGCGGTGCATGCGGCGGCTTCGTCGCCCAGCGGCGTCGATCACCGTCTCCGGCGCAAACCGTTCACGATTGATTCACTGCCTCATCATGAATTTGTCATGGCGCAGCAGAAGGCGCGATATCCGGCATCGTGATTCGCCAGCGATGATTGTGCTGGTCGATCGTAAGGCTGAGCCGATTCAACACGCGCGCCAGGTCAACGAAACCGAGCCAGTCGCGCTAGACGCCCAGCGTAAAGACGTGTACCAGGGCACGACTTTAGTCGTGCCGCTAAGCTGTTGAAAATGAACAATTCCACTCTGTCCGGGATGAGCCCCTGAGGGCTCACCCAAAGTGATGAAATGCAGCGGTTTTTCGACGTTGCCTGTTTTCAATAACTTACGCTGACATTTCGACCGTGCCGAAGGCAGGCGCGCATCCCGCAGAGGTTGCGGAAAAACTCTGTTTTCTTGTCATTCCGACGCGTAGCGGAGGAATCCCTTTTGTGCCGAAACTTTCTGCTCTGCGTTCGTCAGAGGCACACTCTTTCTCGGTGCGGCGATGGATGTACGAACTACCGTGGAAGAGCACGGCTTTCAGCCGTGCGTTTAGTTTCTTTATGATTAGTCCTGGGCTTCAGCCCCTGAGGTTTGTCCTTTCGTCAGTTCGCGAAGCCATTTTTTGAAACAAGCTCTCGCCAAGCCCAGAGTATCCAAACGAGTCTTATCCGGTTAGACTGGTCAGTCTATTAGCGTGTTCGACGGACGCTAGCGAGTTGGCGGGGTGCGAGTGACGGAGAGCGATATTCGCAGAATCGAAGAGACTCTCGGAGTCGTATTGCCGAGTGACTACAGGCAATTCCTATTGTCAGATGCGGACGAGGCGCAACGTATTGTCAGAGAGCTACCGTTCCGCGCGCCCTTGTGGGTCAACGCTGACGAGATTATTTGCGAGAACCAACTGGCGCGCGAGACGTCGGATGTCATGACGATCGGGGAGAGCGAAGCCGACGAGATCCCGTGGCCTGACCGATACGTCGTGGTCGGGACGAATGGCGGCGGGGATTACTGGTTTGTTCATGCTGATGGCGGCGAGCGCGGGCTCTGGTTCTGGCAGCACGAGAGTCACAGCGTCACCCAAAACAACCCGACGTTCCGGGAGTACATGGAGGAGATCCGACGCGATGTCGAGGATCCTGAGAGGCGCCGAACGTACGGGGGATGAGACGTTGTCTCACGGCCCGGGTAGCCCACCCTTTCGCGCATTTTGGGAGTGTAAAGGATGTCCCGAGACGTTTTGTAAAGGATGTCATGAGACTGGACAACGTGGCGCATTTCGCGAAGGGTGGGGGGTCGTCTTGGCAGTGGAAAATCCACGGCGCATTAATATAAAGTTCTGACCATGCCCTGGGGACTGAAACGCTTCCGGCAATCCCGCCGCTTCATTTCATCACCTTCAGTTGCTATCACCGAAAGGTCAGCCTCCAAAGTTGCCAGAATTTCCTACAGGGCGCAGTCGGTAACGCCAAACACCGCCTTTGTACATTTTTGTAAAGCGTAGGCAAGAATCTCCTGAAGTTCCGTTCTGAAAACAGCACAGGGTTCTGGTCAAACCATTGCAGGTTTCAAGCATCCATCTGGATGTCACTACGCGCCCGGCTTACACACGGGAGTATGTAGCCCTGCGCTTTGAGCTCTGTCCCCAATCCGTCTTCTCGCTCCATGTGAACCTCCCCTGCCAATAATCTGGTTGCACATGTTCCGCATTGGCCTTGGCGGCAACCGTAAGGCACGTTCACCCCGTTCATTTCAGCGATTTCCAGGATGGTTCTCGTCCCCGAGCTGGGGCACGTCTTGTTTGAGCGAACAAAATCAATCTGGAGAAGGTCGGTTTGCATAATCTGCCGGGCGCTGCCAAAGCTCTCTTGCTTTATGTTCGCCGGGTCTACTGCCAGCGATTGGAGAATCTTTCGGGCATTTTCCATAAATGGCGGGGGACCACAAAGAAAGAAAGTAGCGGTTGCGATGTTCTCAACATTGCTTTCGATCACCTGCCGATTTAAATGTCCGCTGAGTCCCTTCCAATGAGAATCGGGTTGTGACAAGACCAGGATGTAGCGAAATTTCTTCAGGCTCCCCTGAAGTTCCATCAGTTCCGTTTTGAAGAAGACATCATCCTGGGTGCGGACACAATAAATGAATGTAACTTCCACCGGCAGGCAAAGATCGTCAATATAACGCAGCATTGCCATCATAGGAGTCATACCACTGCCGCCGGCGATCAGCACGATACGCTTATGTTTTTCCGCATCGAAACAAAATTGACCATAGGGACCGCGCGCCGTGACCACAAGTCCAGGATGTGCACGATCATTGAGAAATATCGAGACGCAACCATTTGGCATCCGCTTGGGCGTAATCTCGACGTATCCGGTTTGTGTAGGAGATGAACAGATGGAGTAGGAGCGAGCTACTCGCTTGCCGTCAATCATCCATTCGAAAGTCAGGAACTGGCCTGCGCGGGCCGACCACCTCATATTTTGCGGAACGATGAAGCGCAGGGTCTTGGAGTCATGGGTTTGCCGCTGGATTCGTGACAGGATAAGCGGAAAGCCCTTCGGCTCGTGATCGGCAATGGCCTGGGCCGGACCATCGGCGTGCTCGTGTTCAATGGGATGAACCACAGTTTGATGAAGGGTGGCGTTTCCAGGTTCTCTCAGCAACAACACCCCAAATAACGCAAAAATAAAAATGAGAACAATGGCGGAAGTTACAGGTGAGACCGGCCGCTCGGTTGCTGAGCGAAGCACATGCCAGACGATATTCAACGTTACCAACGTAAAAGAAATTGCGAAAATCGCGATGCCGAGGGCATGAAGAACGCCGTGCAGGCCCTTTTGGTGGCGTGCGACAAGGATTTTCATAACCAGCAGAGGAATCAACAGAAGAGCCAGCACCATATGCACGGTAATGCGCGGAGGCAGCTCGTCCACAGCGCCTTTAATTCTCAAGATCATGTAATAGAGCATGACGGAGTAAATCGCGATGAAGAGATATCCGGCGATACGATGGGCCAGAACCAACAGCCGGCGATTTGATTTGGAACTGCCACGAGTTCCAAGCATGAGCCAGGTATTGAATCCGCCCAGGAGCACGAAAAGAGAGCTCAAGGCGACACTCAGAGATGTATGCATTGGGAGTCTGACCTCACGAGAGATGCCGGCAGCGTAGAGGATGCTTTCACCAGCGAATCAGAACCAGTTCCGAACAGAAACCGGGCCCCATGGCGGCAAGCAGACCGTAACTTCCCGATTTAGGACGTTTGCTTGTCATAAAGTTTTCCAGCACCAACAACACCGAGGCAGAAGAAAGGTTTCCGGCCTTCCGCAGGCAATTCCATGAGACGTCAAGCGCTCCCTTGGGAAGTTTTAGGGCCGACTCAGTGGCTTCGAGCACTTTAGGTCCTCCCGTGTGCATGATCCATGTTTTGATGTCGCATCTGCACAAGCCTTGTGCGCCCAGGAACTCATCCACGTCTTTGCCCAAATGTTCGAGGATTATCTTGGGAACATCCGGGGAGAGCACAATGCGGAAGCCGTTTTCGGAAATGTCCCAACCCATCAACTCCTCGGAGTTTGGGTAAAAGATGGAACGAGTTGCAAGAATTTCGGGGCCAGAGTGACTCATGTTTCGGCCGCAAACAACCACAGCCGCCGCCCCGTCACCAAAGAGCATCGACGAGATCACGTTTGCGGCCGAAACATCAGCCCGTTGCCAGGTCAGTGAACATAATTCCACCGAAAGCAGGACCGCGGCTTCATCGGGGTGGGCTTTTACATAATCGGCAGCACGCGCAATCCCGGCTGCCCCGCCGACGCAGCCCAGCCCGAAGATAGGAACGCGCTTGATGTTGGCAGAAAGCCCCATGCGATTGATGAGACGCGCGTCTACGGATGGACTTGCAATTCCCGTAACCGAGACAAAGAAAAATGCGCCCAGTTGATCTTTGGAAACACCCGCCGCAGCCAGGGCTTTGCCGATGGCCGCTTCGCCGAGATATTGGGCAACCTGTAACCAGGTGGTATTTCTCTCGCCCCAGGTGTAACCCCGCTTGTAATCCTCCAAGGGGAGCGATAAGGCGCGCCCTTGAACGCCCGCTCGGGGATACAAGCGGTCAAGCACTTGTGGGTTGCTGAGTTCGCCCGCCCATTGTGCCTTGAGAGCGTCGGTGATTTCCGCCTGCGAATAATAGTGCTGTGGAAGCGCGCTTGCGACGCTGACAATTCTCATATCGATAGCTGGAAAGAGGCCTTTATGGTTCCCATGCCCGCCCCATTTTGCTTCGCTCCTATTTGTTATTTGCCGCCGTTGACTCCCGGGCCTGGCATCGGGGAACTAATTGAAATGCTTGCCACTCCAACGCTCCGAACCAGTTGCCCCCTCAGAACTCATTGAGTTCGCCAGCAATTCCTGGTTCGGAACATTAGCGTGGATTACAGTCGTGGTTATGCCGCTCACAACTCGCGCTTTGCGTGATCTGCATCGTGGGCCAGCTCGAACAGCAGTTGCAGGAAATGTTTGGGCTGGCCGATAAAAAGTCCGTCATCCATAAAGCTCTGGATCGTAGCCGCCGCACCCCCCTGTTGGTCAGAAATAGGGCGAATGACAGCGCACAGAGGTAGATCGTCGTCCAGGAATTCGCAGGGCTCAGGCATGATCAAATTGGCCTTCAACACCGGGTCGGTGCTGTTGGCTAGATCCGGGAACGATAGGCTGCCGTCGGTCAAAACCGGGGCATTGCCTGCCTTGTCATGCCAAACCTGAAAGTGCATGATCTCTGATCCGCCAATGCTTAGCAGGATCCTTAGAACTTCCAGACTGCTGACTTTCTGGGCAAGAGCGGCGTAAAGACTGGTGCCACCTTGCTCAATGAATCCAAAATGGAACCCCGCCGTGTTGGCAATCGCCTGCAGATGGTTCGAAACCCCGTTTGGGCTGTTGGGGTCGGGTTGAAGATCATCATCTTTCAGGGGAATTGCCGGGTGCTGTCCAATATTCAAGCTCGGGACTGCTTGAGCGAACTTCGCGCCCAAATCAGGGTTGGTCCTGCCGCGGTACCGGGTCCACCACCTGGTATCCACACTGAGCTGTTTCAGATTGGTAAGCCGCCCGGTTTGCGGGACAGTCGAGACTTGGCTTGGCTCTAAGTTGCTGAACCCCGCGAGGCTGACTTCCTGCTGGCCTTTGGATTTCAGATATGCGTTCAGGAAAGCTGCGTGGCTGAATTCATCTTCGGTGTTGTCGTTGACATATTGAGGCATGTCGCCATCGAGAACCTGCAGCGCCGTGAGGTACAACTGGCTCTTGCTGCCGGTCGCATTGACTCCTCCAAGTTCGTTGTATTGTTGCCACAAGTCGCTCTCGATCAGCTCTGCTGCCGCCAGGAACGTTAAGATTGCAATGTCTCCTCTTGTGAGAACGTCATCACCGTCACCCCTCTCCCGGGCGAAGGCGGATATCCCGTTGGTCAACAACCCTGCGCCCACGGTTACTCCCGCGGCCACGGCTCCTTGTTTCAGGAACGAGCGGCGGTTCGACTCATTCTTAAGCACACTCTCAGATTGCTTCATGGCTCCTTTTCCTTTCTTGTGCAAGACCAGCTATTTTTGTTTTCGACCGCGAATTCGGATCAAGAAGGGAGATGACCATGACCTTGACTCTATCGATCGCTATGTCGGCTCACAGTTCTTACCGTTACCTGTCATCCTCAGATTCATCATTCCTGTTACGGGAAGTTAACAAGTTATCAACCACAAAATCGGCCACTTTATGGCCCAGCCGCTGGCCCCGGATGAGGTCAAAGCGGAAGTGAGCTCCCGCGAAAATACGGCTCAGTGTCGCCTCCTCAGCCGCAGCCGGAAAGTTCGCGAAAGAACGCTGCACTCCAGGCATCACTTCGGAGGTTACGCTGAAATTGAAACGGCTCCTGCCGAAGAACGAAACCAGCACGTCGGCTGCGGCTGCGCTGATGACCGCGTGCGCGCCGGGATACGATGGGTCGGGAGCGGTGTTGCCAACCTCAGGTAGCCAATTAGGATCGGCAGCCGTTTCAGGATTGCCGTCAATGTCTCCGGCGCGAATCGCTGTGACTGGTCTCCACAGGTTATACGTGTACTTGGCATCGTAAAAAGCGATTACACTATCGGCCAACGCTATATTCAGCAGGGCAAATAAACGGGCGCTCTGCGCCGTGGTTAGATCGTGCCCCACTGCCGCCGTCTGCGTGATCTCGTTCCAGTAGTTCTGAATTGCTCCATTCCAAAAACGTCCGGTGAGGGCCTGGTCTGGAGAGCTGGCTGTGCCATTGGCGATTCCTAGCGACTTCACTTCGTTAAAGGCATCGCTGTAGGCATCGCTGGTAAGAGCTGGGGGAGGGCCGGGCCGAAACTGGTTGGCGCGCTCCAGGGCGAATGGAGTAACCTGCGGCCAATGTGTGAATTGAGGCTGTTTGGGAAAATTCGGCGGGGTTGACTGATAGTCTCCCGGGGCGTTCCCAAAAACAAAAAGAATGGGTTGCGCATCCGATCCGTCGTGGCTGCGTAGCGCCAGGGTGCGGCCCGCTACCGTCTGGCCTATGCTGATTCCTTCCATCTTGTCTTCCCCATCGGCAATTTGCGCCAGGAGCCGCTGAAATTCGCTGTCGAGCGCTGCCTGCAAGCTCGGATACAACGCCACCAGCACGTCGTGAGCTGCTGCATCGGCTGCAGCGTCCTCAGAAGCATGCCGCGGTGGCGCGGAAAGGTGGACCAGATAAGATTTGTGCGTCCTGTCAATGGCATTGACGGCGTCGTAAATCGCGGCGTGCATGATGGCAAAGCTACGGGTTGGGTGAATGGTGCGCGGTTGCGCGCCTGGAGTGCGAACAATCATGAGAAGGGTTTTGTTCCATTCCACAACCGGATTACTTGCCGAAGAAGCAGAGGCCGCTGGCTGCTGATCTGGATCATCTTCGGCAGCCGGGGTTAACGCGCTGAGCGGAAGAGACAGACTTCCACATAAGAGTGCAAAAATAACCAAAATCTTTTTCATTGATGAATATCTCTTTCTCTATTTTTGGAGGAGTAACAGGGCAGGACACAGGAAACCGTCGCCCTCGAACACTCTCATCACCATCTAAAACCGGAAATGAAGCAAAATATTCCAACCAGAATGTGGGGTGGTTGCAGCCTAGCGATCCGCACCGGCTGGGAATGCCGTGCGCTATCAGGCCCTCATGGTTCGAGCGGCTTGGAATCCAGCGACTTGGACTCCGACGTACTCTGGCCTTCCTTCATCGCGGAGCGGAACCCGCGAATGGCTTCGCCAAGACCCTTACCCAATTCGGGAATCTTTTTGGGACCAAATACAAGCAGAGCGATCCCCAGAATAACAATCAAATGGAGGGGTTGAAACAGACCTTCAAACATACGCTTCCTTTCTTATGGCAATCATTCGCGGCATGCGGAAGTTTCTGCCTCCCGCGAACCCATGTTTCTTTTTAAGGTGTTTGCTGAATTTCTTGCGAAGCTGCTGGCGTGCCCGGAAGAGGCAGGTTTTGACCGCGGCGGCTGTGAGCCCGAGGGTGTCGGCAATCTCCTCCATGGAAAACCCTTCCATGTCACGCAACAGGAATGCCATTCTCATGTTCGGCCGCAAGCTGTGCAGCATGTCAGAGAGTGTCTCCTGCAATTCAGAGGCGTAACAGAGTTGCTCGGGATTGTGGTCCCAATCTCCAATTTCCCGAGGCCGGGTTTCGTTCGGGTCCTCAGGCTCTTCATCCAGGGAAAATATGATCGTCTTGGGACGGTCGCGCAATTTCATGAGCGCCTGGTTCACGGTAATCCGCACCAGCCAGGTCGAAAACTTCGACTTTTTCTGGAACTGGTGCAGCTTGCGAAAAGCATTCAGAAATGCCTCTTGCATTACGTCTTCCGCATCTTCTCGGTTCTTCATGATGCACTGGGCGGCGCGGAAGACTTTGCCATCGTGCCTTCGTATGAGTTCGTCGAAGGCGCTCATATCGCCGGCAATGCTGGCCTCTACCAGTTCGAAGTCGCCGGCTTCGACTTGCACCGGATTGGGCGTCACCTTGCTCATTCGAATCTCTTTCACTATTGGTTAACAAAGCCAGGCGTACTTTATTCCGGAGACAACTCAGGAAAAGGCGGCGGTAAGTGCTGACTGCTGATGGCACCAATCTGATATCAAAATGTTGCTTCTTTGGAAACGGCAGGTCATCATTGTGCTAGATGTGTGTTTACGTTATGCATTCTAGAATGCGGGGCTTTTTTGTAGTCCTTTTTAGCTCTTTGAAAATTCGTGGAGCAGCGAGTTTGAACCAGCAGCAAGTCCCCTGCCCCCGATTAGTTTTCGCCAGTAATGACGCGGGTCCGACGCGATTTGTGGCGCTTAAAACACCTGCGAGCAAGTGGGGTTGGGGGCCCCCTGCCATGCTCCGAAAATCTGCGTTTGATCCGCGTTCATCTGCGGCGAAAAGCTTTTGCGGTTGCTTTTGCTGAGAACTGAGAACCGAGAACTGAGAACTGTTCCAGCAAGTCCCCTGCCTCGGATTGATTTTCGCCAATAATGACGCGGGTCGGACGCGATTTGTGGCGCTTAAAACACCTGCGAGCAAGTGGGGTTGGGGTCCCCCTGCCATGCTCCAAAAATCTGCGTTGATCCGCGTTCATCCGCGGCGAAAAGCTTTTGCGGTTGTTTTTGCTGAGAACTGAGAACCGAGAACTGAGAACCGCTTCAGCAAGTTCCCTGCCCCGGATTAATTTTCGCCAATAATGACACGGGTCAGACGCGATTTAGGGCGCTTCGATCACTAGCTAGCAAGTGGGGGCCCTGCCATCCTCCAAAAATCCGCGCTGATCTGTGTTCCATCTGCGGCGAGGTTTTTGCGGTTGCTTTTTCTGAGTACTGACAACTGAGGACTGCTACTAGCAGCAAGTCCCACACTCCGGCTCGATTTTCGCCAATAATGACGCGGGTCAGACGCGATTTGGGACACTCCAAACACCTGCTAGCAAGGGCAATAATTACTTTGACTAACCATGCCCTTAGCAAATAGACTCGAAAAGCAGCACAGAGCCGATGTTTTTAGTTGGCATGGGGTGGTGTCCCTTTTCGAGATGCTAAAGTATACAGCCGAGGACTTCTATAAGCTTTCCGAACAGTTCACGCATTTTGTTCATTTGCCACAACTGGTGAACACCGAGAAAGGTCGTGTTAGGTTTCAGGAATGTGTCGATAAATTGTATGAGCATTGCAAATCGCTTAAGCTGCACATGTCTCTAAATCAGCTTCGCAGAATATGTGAACTCACCAATGAGAGGGCTTCGCTGGAGCGACTTCGGGCGGCGATCAGCGAATTGCAAACCCGCATTCAAGAAGAACTGCAATCCAAAGTTTGTTTCTGCTTGTCCAGTGACAGGGTTGACTATTGGCATCCGTTCTGGCTCGTTGGCAGCCCAATCGAGAGCAGTTTCCCGTCTGCATGGAAAGAGTTTCAACGGGCTGGCAAGTGTTACGCCTATGGGGAGGGAACAGCGTGCGCTTTCCATCTGCAACGAGCACTCGAAATAGGGTTAAAGAGTCTTGCGGTAAAACTAGGGCAACGGTTCGACCGAAATAGTTGGGAATCGCACCTGAGAGACATTGAACGCGAACTGAAGACTCGATATAGCGCTGCTAGCCCGAGAACGGCAGAGGAGAAATTTTATTCAGAGGCGGCAACCCAATTTGGGCATATGAAGGTTGCTTGGAGAAATCCAACTATGCACATTGAAGCTCAATACGATGATGGCGAAGCTAAGTATCTACTAGATACGATTCAAAAATTTATGACACATTTAGCGAAGAACAGTCTGAGTGAGCAACCATGAGTAAAAGAGCAGTGAAGCCAAACCCTGAATACGATGCGTTCTCAAAAGCTCTTGGCAAAGTGTTAGAAGTTTCCCATTCAGACATGCAAGCCATGCTCGAAGCTGAGAAAGCGGGAAAGAAACGCAACCCTAAACGCGGCGCTTCTTCCCGCGCAAAAGGCGCTTCCGCCAGAGGGGATTAGAAAGGCGCTGGACTCGGGTTGGTTTTACCTGTTACTTCGGCAAAGGTAAGGCGCTTACCGGCGATCTGGGACAATGCGAGCGAGAACCTGTCAGCGTCAGTTAACTTGTTCCCGTTTCGGTCTTTGCGATTATTGAAACGAAATGTTTGCTCATCTAAATAGCGAAAAAGGTGGAATGGTTCGACGCTTACATAGGTTCCGCCAATACTGCGCTTTAGCAGTGACCAGAAGTTTTCCAATCCGTTTGTATGTACGCGGCCATCAACGTACTTCTCGGCGTGGTCTACGATCTTGTGAATGTACTCCGCATCCAGGCCACGGTAAGCACCAGCGTTGTCGGTATAGAGCGCAGTCTCGGCAGCGATGTGCTTCTTTACGATCTTTAGGATGCGTGGCTTCATTGTGTCTGGAATCACTTCGCAGCGGACTTCGCCACCGCGTTCTAGCACTCCCCAAACTGGCTGCTTTCCCTTTGGGCCAGTGGACGAGATACGACGCTTGCGCTCCGATAGATGCATGTTGCGTGCTTTCCCGCCGATGTAAGTTTCATCTGCTTCAACTTCGGAACCTGGGCCGCCAAGTTTTACGAGGGAACCTCTTTGCAGAGCGAGGCGAAGTCTATGCAGCATAAACCATGCAGACTTTTGGCTAATACCAAGATCGCGGGCCACCTCGTAAGAACTGATTCCGTTTTTGCAGTTGACCAGCATCCAAAGTGCGACAAGCCATTTGTCGAGACCAAGCGGACTGTCTTCAAAGATGGTTCCCAACTTCACAGTGAACTGCTTCCAGCACTCTTTACACTTCCAGCGGCGCTGAATGGCAAGGTAGTAATGGTCTTTGTGTCCGCACGATGGGCAAACCGGCTTACCCTCTGGCCAGCGCAGAGCGGCAACGGCATCAATGCAGGTTTGTTCGTTGCTGAAGTGTTTAATGGCTTGTTGCAAAGTCTTTGGGGTCATGGTCTTAGCTCCAAACAAGATAAGAATATCCGAAAACGTTTGGTTAGTCAAGTTAATTATTGCCCTAGCAAGTGGGGTGGCCATTTCGCTGAGAATTTGTGGGGAACGCAGATCAATGCTGATTCAGGAAATCTTCACGAGTCTCTGCGTGACTCTGCGTTCTCTGCGGTTTTCCTTTGTGCCCTTAGTGTTTACCTTAGTGTCCTTTGTGGTTAAGCTCTTAGCTTTTAGCCGCGCCCGCCGGAAATTGTATTGACCCGCCCTCCGGGCAGGAGTACCATTCCGGCGCACATAGATAATTTAGGAGAGCGCTCATGAGACGGAGCACAGTTGCGGCCGCCGCAATGGCTTTCATTCTGTTGTTTGCTGGCCTATGGGGTTGCTCAAAATCCAAGCAAGCTTCCCAGGAACCCACCGCCAAGCCAACCCCAACGGTGATGGCAGCCAACACACCATCGACTCCAACTCCCACGCCAACGCCATCGCCCACACCAACGGTCGAACCGGCCGCCACTGGCCCAACCCAGAACATCGCGGCTGCCGAACGCGGTGGCGAGATTGAGAGCACGGGGGAACAATGCGCTTTCAACACCAGCCTTCTGATTGATAAGCGTCTCGATCCGATATGGAGCGCGCCCACTCCGGTGAAGTTCCCGCAGGAATTTGTGCTGTCGTTTTTCGACCGCGAGCCCGCCCTGATCGCAAGCGTGGTGATCACGCAACCCAAGGACCTCAACAGCGCTCCCAAAGAAGTAGAGGTTTGGACTTCAGACCAGGTGGATTCCGGCTTCAGGCAAACCGCGTCGCAGACACTTCCGCAGGCAGCCGGCGACCAGACGATCACGTTTACTCCTCTGCAGGCGCGTTATGTAAAGTTGCGCATTGTTTCCGGCTACGCGCCGAACTCGTTGCAGATCGGCAAAATACAGGTGCTCGAAACCGACCAGCCCGGTTACATGCTGCTCGGGACCCGCAACCCTGAGATGGTTTCGTGGAGCCAATCGCCGCGCTTCGCCGCGCAAAAGGGCGCTGATTGGCTGCAGACTGCGGCGGTCGACTGGCAGAGGTCGCACTCCTGCTTTGGATGCCACGTGCAATCGCAGGTCATTATGGGGCTGGCGGTCGCGGAGAAGGGAAAGTACGTGGTCAATCGCGCATGTCTGGATGAGTTGGCGAAGTTCACCCAAACCGTCCAGCACGACGATGGCTCTTACCACGACGCACAGCATATTACCGCCACTTCGTTCGCGAGCATGGCGCTAGGCTACTACGCAGATGTTGCGGCACAAAAAGATGCGAAGCTGAAGAAAGCCGCCGAGTGGCTGCTGAAGCAGCAGCAAAAAACAGGAGAGGTGCCCAGCGACCATACCGAGCCGCCCATTGACCAGGGTTCGCTGATGATAACCGCCAACAGCGTTTATGCCTTCATGGCGGCGTACCGGCAATCCCACGACCCGCGATTCAAGCGGGCCGCCGATCAAGGTTTGGTATTTATCTCCTCTACGAAACCCGAAACCACGCAAGACAAGGTCTTCTTAATCCTGGGATTATCGAAATACGGCACTCCGCTGCAGCGAAAACTGGTGCCCGGAGTCGTGGATCAGCTCAAGAAAGAACAACACCCGGACGGCGGATGGGGTGAGCGCACCGACATGCAGGCTAACGCATACGCGACCGGCCAGGTGCTCTACGCATTCAAGCAGGCGGGCGAGAGCGTTGAAACGCCCGAATTCGAACATGCTGTGCAGTTTCTGCTTGCCAAGCAAAAAGATACGGGCGCGTGGCCTTCCATGAACTCGCAAAGCGGCCGGCCTTCGGAGTTCGCACCCACCATGTGGACTGTCATAGGGTTGGCCGGTTCGTTCCGCCAGGCGAAGACTACGGAGATCACACAGGAAGCCGACCGAATCCGTATCAGCATGCAGGGAGCGATCCTGTTCGACTTTGACAAATACGATTTGAAGCCGGAAGCCGAGGCCGTGTTGGAGCAGATTAAATCGAGCATCATCGACCAGCATCCCAATGCCAAGCTGGTGGTGGAAGGCCACACCGACGACCGCGGATCGGTTGAATACAACCTGAAACTCTCTCAACGGCGGGCCGAGTCGGTGGCCGACTGGCTGGCAAAACACGGCGTGGATGCTTCCAGGCTGCAATCGAAAGGCGATGGCAAAGCTAACCCCAAGTATCCGAATGACACGGAAGAGAACCGCTCAAGGAACCGCAGAGTAGAAATCTCGGTGCTCACCGGCACGAGTCATTGATTCTGCATGTCACTCGATTGGACTCAGGGAAATTTATACGAAGGTCTGCGCTGCTTCCACTCCGGAGCTTTCTTCGAAGCTCACGAACACTGGGAATTAGTGTGGCTCAAGGCGCAAGAACCGGAAAAGACTTTCTTGCAGGGGTTGATTCAGGTCACTGCTTCCTTCCACCATTTTCAGCGTGGCAACTGCGCGGGAACTATTTCGCTGCTGCGATCGGCTATGCGCCGCCTGGAGGGATATCCAGAGGCCTTTGCCGGCATTGCGGTTGCGCCGCTGCGCGCGGCGGTCGGCTTGTGGCTTGAGGCCCTCGAAGCCGTTCCGCCGTCTTCCCCGCCGCCCTTCCCACAACTCCAACTGACGCCGGAAGGATCACTTTCCTAGAAGGATGCAGAAAGGGGCACAGCTAACGCCGCGCCCCTCCGAAAAGATCGAACTAAATTGAGTTTTTCGCGAGCTCCTGGAGCTCTATCTCTCAATCCTCGTCGTTATCTCTGTGTCTATGTTTATCTTTATCATGATCATGTTTATGTCGATCTCTATCTCCTCCGTCCCCTTCGCCGTCTCCCTCAATGTGGGTCGGATCGTTGGCGATGTGGGTGTTGGGATCTCCGCCACCGGAGACTGTGGCCGAGTTGATAACGTTGGCCCGGATGTTCTTAGGCACATGTACCTTCAGCGTAATGGGCGGGTAGCTTGCTCCCGGAGCCAGGACATCGCTGCGCGTACAGGTCAGCGTGCCCAGGTTGCAGGTCCAGCCCGTGCCGCTTAGAGCAATCGGCACCAGCGTGTGTGGCACACTGGGCAGGGTATCGGTGACCGTTACGGTACCGGTGGTTGGCCCCGCAGTCGCGAGGTTGCTCACGGTAATGGTGTATTCGCCGGTGTCGTCGCGCTCGAAGTCATCCTCATGCGTCTTGGTGATGGTAAGAGAGGCATTGTTCACAACGAGGTTCGCAGTAGCGGTGTTGCCGGTTCCCCCATTGTCGGAGCTTACTGCGCCCGTAATGTTGGTGTAGTTGCCCACGACCGCACCGGTGACCGTCACGTTGAACACGCATTGGCTGTTGCTAGCGATCGTCGCTCCCGACAAGACAATCGAAGTCGGCGCTGTGGTGGTCAAGGTTCCGCCACACACCGCGGCAGAGGAGCTACCCACCGTCAGTCCTGCAGGCAGCGTGTCAGAGAACGCGACTCCGGTTTCTGCCACTGGGTTGACTGCGGGGTTGGTGATGGTAAACGTCAGGGTGGTGGTGGTAGTAGGCGCGATGAGCGTCGGATTAAATGCCTTGCTGATCGAGGGTGGCAGAACTACCACGATGCTGGCCGAGGCCGTCCCACCGGTGATTCCAATGAAGTTGCCCGAGCCATCGTCGTAGCTTGCGTTGATGTTGCCGGTGGTATTGATCTTGACGCCGGAGCTGGCACCCATTACATCAACTGACAGCGTGCAGCTCGAGGAGACCGGCAGACTCAATGCCACGACGCTGATGTCATTGCTGCCCGGATTGGCCACGACGTCCGCACTGGCCAGGCAACTGCCCGCCACATTGTTAGGCGAAGCCACCACCAGCCCGCTGGGCAGCACGTCATCAAACGATGTGTTGACCAGTGCGGTGGTCGCGTTCGGGTTGGCAGCAGTAAAGACCAGCGAGGTGGTTCCGTTCACCGGAATGCTGGCGGCTGTGAAGGCCTTGGCCAATGTCGGCGGCACAACGATCGGCGCTGTGTTCACGGTCAAAGTTGCCGTATTGCTGGTTGCGCCGGCTCCGCTCTCAAAGGCGGAGATCGGTCCGGTGATATTGTTAAATACCCCGGCGGCAGTTGCCTGCACCCTCACAGAAATAAAGCATGCCCCGGTGGCAGTACTCATCGGTGACAGCGCAGACCTGGATGAAACGTTGGATGCAAACCTGGATGCTCCACGCCGTCGTCCAGTAGTTGACGGTAGCCACGCCGGTGGAGGCTTTAACCCCACAGAAGGCGCCACGATGCCTCCGGTCAGGCTGATGGAAGAAGAACCCGGCATAGCCGTAACCGTGCCGCCGCAATCGCTACTCAGCAGGTTGGGCGATGCCACCACTACGTTCGCAGGCAAGGTGTCAGTAAACTGAATCGCGGTTAGCGTCACGGGGCTCGGATCGCTGTTCGGATTGGTAATGGTGAAACTCAATGTTGACGTTCCATTCACCTGAATGGTATCGGGCAAGAAGAGCTTACTGATGGATGGCGCCAGACCTGTAACGCCAGCTTGAATGTTAGCCGTTGCAGTTGCGCCGTCAACAGTTGCCGTTGCCGTGTCGGTTCCCGTCGCGGTGGCAGTAAATGTAGCCGAGGCGGCGCCTGAGGCTTGAATGGTCGCGTCTGCGCCAGAGATAGTCCCGCCCGTGGCGCCAAATGTAACAGGTAATCCGACCACCGCAGTTAGATTGGCGGCTGCAATTGGACCGCCCAGAGTGTCTGTCAGGAAACTGGCAGTTAGTCCTGTCGAACCCAGTGCCGGAATGCTCACAGAGCCCGGTGTAATCGTCAGTGTCAGAGACGGCGCTGTCGTCAAGAAACCGCCTATGGCATCATTGATTTGCGGCCCGGCGAGATTAGCCCACCAGTTTTCTGTGAAATCTTCGTTTCCTCCCAATGTGAAAACAGTGTTCCCATTCGACGCGGTGGCCGTGGTGTTGTTTACAAACCTGTTGAATTGGGCAGTAACCGTCCCATTAATAACAGTGATAGCGCCGCCATGTCCGGAGGGGTCAGTATCCTGGTTGCCGACAAACGTGCTCTGCATTATGGTCGCTGAATCAGTCCCAATATCAATGCCGAGCGCTCCGCCGCCCGTGGTTGAAGCTCCTCCACTGACCACCGTGTTCCCCGTAAAGGTAGAGTTGGAAATAGTGGTGGTAAATGGGGAGGCGCCGCCATTCAGTTGATCTGTGATGGCGCCACCCGCGCCGGAAGCCTGGTTATTCGAAAATGTGCTGTTTGAGACCACAAAAGACGTGCTGGTATCGGCGGTGGGGAGCATGGAAATAGCTCCGCCGTGGCTGGTGCCGGCGTTATTGTTGGTAAACGTGCTGCCGGTTACGCTCAGACTTCCGCCAACGCGCAGACTGATCGCGCCGCCCGGCGTATTGGTTGCCACGCCGGTAACTGCATTCGTATCGAACGTGCAGTTGGTTACCGTATAAGAGTTAGCCGACCCCCCGGTCAGGAAACCGCCGCCGCCTAAACCGCTGGCGTCTTGACCGCCCGTGATGGTTACGCCTGAAATGCTGAATGTGAAGTTGGCAGCGGAGGAGAAATTAATATCCATAACGCGATCAACAACAGTCTGCTGAATGATGGTTAAGCCCGCGCCTGCTCCGACGATGGTTGTTCCCGACGCATTCACATCAAGGTCGCCGTTCAGGTTACCCTGCTCAAGAGTTGTGGGGATGGTCAGTGGATAAGTGCCGGCGGGAACGTTAATCGTTGTGCCCGGATTGGCATTGGCAAAATCAATTGCGCCGCGCAGACTGCAGTCGTTGGGCGCCGCCGTGCAGGCCGAAGTGTGAGAATCATCGGTCCGATCCACGGTAATCGTTGTCGGAGACATACCTATCAGAGAGAGCGGGGCCGCCTGGCCCGATAGCAACACGATCAAATCGCGCGCGCCATTCACCTTTTTCGGCATTGCCAGAACTGCGGTCGGCTGGCCTTCCATATCCATCGAAATCTGCGCCAGGTCCGCTTGCGTCGCTACCGATAATTGACCGGCGGAATTGCCGGGGGCTGCCGTCAAACCAGAATCGAGTTGCTTTGCCAAAGACCATTGCACATCCGCGCTGGATTGCCACAGACCGGTGCCGACTCCTTGCGTTTCGGCCTGCTCTGCTCCATTGACCGCATTGCGTTTAAGGGCTGCCGCTTCTTCGGCGGTAAAGGGTCGCGTATCCAGATCGCTGCGCTGAAGCAAATGAACAGTTCCGTCTTCCGCCAAAAGTGCCATCGAGCGTTTGTTATCGCGATTCCAGGTGAATGATCCCAAAGTGAGCGAGCGAACATTGAATCCAACATTTATATGTTCTGCTCTGGAACCAGCGGTCTGGCCTCCTCCGTGAAGGATAACGACTTCGTTCCCGGCCGCAACCGCCAGGTCTAAAAACGCATCGTTATCTAAAGTATCGAATGCTAGTGAGGTGGCTTCAGCGTTTAGAGAGTACTTCATCGGCTGGCCGGCCAATCCGCCTGACGCGCCGTCGAAGATAAGGATCGCGGGGCCGTCCACACCTGTAACCCCGACAGCAACATCGGCTGCTCCGTGAGCTTGGTTGAATTCGCCGGCAGCCAGTGCTGTCACCTTTCCCGGTAAAGAGATGGCTTGTGCGGCGCCGAACCCTCCTCGACCATCACCAGCCAGAAGGTAAAGACCGCCGCCATGCGCTGCAGCCAAAATGTCTTTATTTCCATCGCGATTGAAGTCGCCGATAACCATAAAATCTGCCGCTTCGGGCAAATCCATGAGTCGAACGGCTGGGTCGAAGGAGACCGGCATCCGGCCCGACTGTACGGCCTGGTATACGGCCGGCGAACTTGGCGCAAAGGCGTCAATATTCCCCATATAGACGGCTATTACCCCGTGACCACCAGCGGCATAGCCCACAAGCAAATCCGGAGCACCATCGTTATTAAGGTCATCGGTTGCAAGGGAAAGCGCCTGGACCGAACTGGAATGAAGCGCGGCAACAGCCGTCGGGTCTCCCGTATACGTGGCCGGCAATTCTGACCCACCAAGCGGATGTAAGCCGTGGGTTGCAAATTTAACCAGGACGGGCAGAGCTCTGCGCGTTTTCACAGGTTCAGCTTTGGCGGCTTTCGTATGTGCTGCTGTACCGGGAAGATGCAGCGCGATAGGAAGGCCATAGCTTAACCCCATGATGATGCTGAGGAAAACGCTGATGCCCAAGACGACCAGCGCTGATTTGATCCTACGGCTGTGCTCTGTGGATGTTGATGTTAAGGAAAGCGCAAAACGGCCAGTCTTCTGCTTCGTGTTCATACACACGCTCCTGAGGGGGCAGCTTGGCCCCGACTTGTGATTCGGGCCTAGGCAGCAACGAGGTATTGCTTACGGGGGATTTAGGTACTCTGCCCTAAGGAGAGTGGTAAGTCAAGCTGAAAAAAATCAGGCAGGAATTTGGTCATTTACCTGATTTTCACATGAATGCTGCTGAAAACTTGAGACTCGAAAAACTGAAACTGTTCTTCGGTAGAAACTCCAGCCGCCACCAAGTGCTGGGTGGGCTGCAAGCGTACGTCGAGTAGCAGGTCTAAGATATAAGGTTGGCTGCGATCCATCTTTGCCCACTATTATGGATATCCCAAAGAACTTCGATATTTCTCCGATCGGCTATGTACACTCCACCCTCAAGAAGCGCTCCGGTGCTCCCCGTCAGGGATGGGAGGAGGGCGCGCCCGATGCACGGCTGGAAATCCATCCGGCTTTTGTCCAGGCCCTCGACGGCATCAAGCCTGGACAGGAAATTTGGATTCTCACGTGGCTCCATGAATCGCGGCGCTCGGTTCTCAAGGTGCACCCGCGAGGTGAGGTGCTGAACCCTATGATGGGGGTGTTTGCAACTCGCTCACCGGACCGGCCCAACCCGATAGGATTGCATCGTGCAAAGGTCCTGAGCATCGACGGGGACCGCTGGCTTCAGGTGCAGGGTCTGGAGGCAATCGACGGCACTCCGATCATTGATATCAAACCGGTTCTCGAACGCAGAGGCGATTTTTGAAGATCCGCTGCGGGCCTGGGGCTGGATGATAATTTACGTGGAGCTGACCTGGGGTTCATCGCAAGCAGACCGCCGCAATGATAGTTTTTCGAAGATGCATGAAAACCGCAGTTTACTGACGCGCGCTGTCGTTCGGCCGCAACGCGAAGACAAGAAGCAGCACCCCTCCGACAATCACAGCAGGAGCAAACACCGGCGCTCCCCGCCAATTTGGATAAGTGGTATGGCCCCTGAAGAGCGTGCTGATGCCTGTGCCGAGAAATATTGCCGCCATGATGAGCAGTCCGAGACGATGAAAGCGAGTTAGCTTTCGCTTGGGCTTATCGTGGCTATGTTCGCTTTTGCACCGGCGGCGATCAACTCTGCTCACGAAATCAGAGTACAGCAAAAAGGCAGGGAGATGCCACAAACCAGTTCATCCAGTCGGTTTATTTTCAGTGAATCATTCTCGGAAGGATGATCGCGAGCCGTTTCACTCTTGTGGCCTCCTCCCCAATGATTGGCCCCGGATTTAGATACGTCTCAGCAAATGGATTTGTTCAAGAAGGCCATCTCCTCACGATCCCGAAATTGTTGGCGAACTTCCCTCCTGCTAAAATTCACCGCATGGCGACCTACGGCTACAGCGAGCAGCACATCGAAAACATGGTTGGCCGCAATCTAATGATCCGCCGCCGGGTTTGCGTCATCGCCCTAACTGTGCTCGCTTGCCTGTTGGCATTCTATGTCTCAGTCTGGTTTTTTGGCGCACATGATTGGCTCCCAACTTGGGTGGTCCCCGTGCTTCTCGGCGTATTTCTTCATCCGCTTATCAACTACATTCGGAGCTGGAAAAACTATCGTGGGAAGCTGGAAGAATCGCTCAGGAAGATGAAAGTTGAGATTTCTCCCGAACGGATAAGCATGTTCTCTTCTTCTCTGCCGGTCAGGCAGCTTGAACGAAGTGAAATACAGCGCGCCGAAGATGCCTCTCTTTTCGGGGGTGGAGGATTTTACCTGCGCACACCGAACCGCTATCGCTGGCTACTCATCCCCCGGGAAATCGAGAGCTGCGAAATAGCAAAATCCGAGCTTATTGCCATGGGCATACCGATTATGACCAAATCACTGCCCCCAAATTGGGAGGAATTCGTCGGAGTGCTTGGGTTTTGCACTACGCTCATGTGTCCCCTCTTTGCCCACAGCAAGAGCGTGCTTACAGTAAACCTTCTGCTTTCGCTGCTGGTTGCTTTGGCCATGTTTTTCATCATCAGCGCTAATCCCGATAATCTGCCTCGCATGCGTTGGGTAAGGTTTTTCGGATTTCTTCCGGTCGTCGTTACCGGATTGATGTTGTGGCTGTAAGGAGGCGGCCGGAGTTTGGCCGAACCCACAGTATTCCTCTTTTGTGAGCCAATCCCGCAAACCCGGCCAAAATCCGCGTGAATCCGCGCAATCCGCGGTAGGGTTTTGTCTTTCCTGCTGATCTCGACGGCCGTCTTTGCCTGGAAGTGCCTGGATTTTGCCCTGCATGGGATCGCAGAGTTGCGTAAGGAAGGCACTAAAGTGATATCACACTGTTGATTCTTGCCGGCTCGTGGCTCATTATTGGGCTGAAAGTGTATTCAGCATGCCAGCATGCGGGGCTTTTGCGCCCAAGAGGTCTTTGAAAACTTAAAAGCAACTCCTCCCCGGCTCCCGGAACTGCTTCACGACCCAAGCGAGCAGGGGGGCCCCCCAATCCGCGCAAATCTGCGGCAAGCTTTTCTGAGAACTGAGAACCGAGAACTGCCTCAGCAAGTCCCCCACCCCAGATCGATTTTCGTCAGTAATGACGCGGGCAAAACGCGATTTGGGACACTCAAAACACCTGCCAGTAAGTGGGTGGGAGCCCTAACCCAGCAAGTGGGGTCGGCGATCTCTCCGAAGGGGCGAAGCCAAGACTTTCCTAAGGACGGAGGACGGAGGACTCTCTTCGAGACCCCCAAGCGAGCAGGGGGGTACCCCAATCCGCACAAACCTGCGGCGAGCTTTCTGAGAACTGAGAACTGCCTTCCCACTAGCTGCAAGTACACCATTTTTCTTCGGCATGCCATTGATTACTGGAGACTTAGTCTCAATACGGTCTATTCCAGCAAGTGGGGCCGGCGCGATCTCCCCGAAATGGCGAAGCCAAGACTTTTCCTGAGGACTGAGGACTAACGACTGTGGACTGTTCCAGCATGTGCCGCGCGCTCGAATTTTTCCCCGGCCAGAATAGGCACCGTCAACCGGTTCTCCTTGGGCGCTATCGGACAGGTCGCATAGGGCGTGTACACGCACGGCGGATTATAGGCGCGGTTGAAGTCGAGCACGACTGTGCCCTTCACCGGCGGGTCAAGATCGAGCATGCGGCCGCCAGGGTAGGTATCAGTCTTGAGCGTGGGATCGTTGAAGACGATGAACAATCCCTTGGAAGGGTCGTCGCCCAGGTCGGTCAGGTGCAGCTCTTTTCCGTTGAGTTGGAAGACCAGCGTGCCCGTAACTTTCTGATGTGTGACGTCGCCCAGGATGTCGGGCACATTGATCATTCGCTTGCCATCGGCGGGAATCCAGCGCGCGATCACGCGATAATTCAGGTCTGGCGGGAAGAATGTAATCTCGTGAAAGTTGCGCGCTGCCTCGCTCGCGGTATCTTTCAACCGGATGCCCACTCTCTTGCCGCGCACGATGACATGGAAGCGCAGCTCCTGCATTGCAACATCTGTGTAATGATCGGCGGAGTCGGGCACGAGCGTGGCCGTCTCGGCAGGTTTGCCGTCAACCGTGACGTGCACCCCCGGCAGCAGCTTGAGTGTGACCTGGCCATCGGCAGCAAGATCAAACTCCCCGGCGTGTGCTTCCCCTTTTGGGAAAACGACAATATTGTCAGGAGCAGAGCCAAAGGTATTCACACCGGGCTTGAGCCAGAACAGGCCGGCCAGCGGGATCCAGTTTTTCTTGAGCGAATCAATGCGGTGCGCCTTAAATTTCTCAAAGGACTGCACATAATCGGCATCGGGCGCGGCCGGAGTGGCCGCAAACAGAAAACTTGAGGCAAGCAAGAGAGAGACAGCCGTGGCCCAGAACTTCATAGTAGAAATATTGTATAAGGCCCGGAAGCATGAATGAAACTGTACGAAGGTTGAATTCGTTTTTCTCCGTGCCTCTGTGCCTCCGTGGTGAACAGCCCTTACGCCAGCTCCAATTCAATCCTCTTCGTCTCCGGATCAAGCTTGGCGATGCGGAAGCTGCGAATCTGCCCGGTCTGGAGGGCTTCCGCTTTGGAAGCACCGCTTGTAGAGCTGCCGCTACTCGGCAATGCACCGCCCTTCCAACGCGCCTGCAACATTGAAGTCAGCGAAGAGAGATCAGGTTTCAATTCGGGATTCGCCGATGATGTTCCCGTTTCGGGTTGCTGTTCTGCCGGCTTCTGCTTCGATATTGAGCATGTGGCCTGCACGCCTTCGCCCAACTCCACGCGTGCGTTTCCGCCGGAAACTTCGATCATGCGGCCGGTGACCATATCGCCTTGCTTGTGTTCGGCGATATATTCATCGAGGCTGCTGGGGACCATTTGCTTGATGCTCAAGCGCATGAGCCGCTTTTCTTTGTTGATCTCGAGCACCAGGGCCTTGACCGTTTGCCCGAGCCGCAATACGTCTTGCGGATGATTGATGTGCTTTTCGGCGCTGATTTCGCTGACGTGAATCATGCCCTCGACGCCTTCGGCGAGCTGCACGAAGGCCCCGAACTTGGTGACGCTGGTGATCGGTCCTTCGATCACTGAACCCGCGGGAAACTTCTGCGTAACCTCGACCCAGGGATCGCCCAGTGCCTGCTTGAGTCCGAGGGAGATGCGGCGCTCGGCCGGGTTGACTCCCAGGATCACCGCTTCCACGGTTTCGCCCGGTTTCACAAGGTCGCTAGGCCTGCGCACTTTTTTTGCCCACGACATCTCCGAGATGTGGATCAGCCCTTCGACTCCGGGCTCGAGTTCCACAAACGCTCCAAAGTCGGTTACGCGGGTCACTGCGCCGCGCACGCGCTCGCCGGTCTTATACTTTTCCGGCGCCGAATCCCAGGGGTGCGGCTGAAGCTGCTTCGTTCCCACCGAGATGCGCCGCTTTTCGGTATCAACCTTCAGCACCTTGGCTTCGATCTGCTGCCCGACCGTGAGCACGTCTGCCGCCTTGTTGATGCGGCCCCAGGCAATGTCGCCGACGTGCAGGAGCGCGTCAACGCCGCCGATGTCAACGAACGCGCCATAATCTGTCAGGCTGCGGACTGTGCCGTTCACGGTCTCGCCTTCCTTCAGTTCCGAGTAGCGGCGGTCTTTGGTCGCGCGCTCTTCTTCTTCGGCAATGGCGCGACGGTCCACGACCACGTCTTCTTCCGTGACATCGAGCTTGGTAATGCGGCAGCGGATCTCCTGCCCCACGAGCTTTTCCATCTCGGCGGCATCGCGCGTTCCGGTGCGCGAGGCCGGCATGAAGGCGCGCACACCTACATCCACGCTGAGCCCGCCTTTAACCACTGCCATGACCGTTCCCGAAATGGTCGCTTTGTCGTTGAAGGCCTTCTCCAGCGATGACCAATCCGTCGGCTGCTCGACCTTGAAGCGCGAAAGCTCGTAGTAGCCTTCGGGATCGCGTCCCTTCACTGAGACCGTAAGCTTGTCGCCGGGCTTCACGGCTTCGCCGCCCTGGAAGGCCGTCAAGGGCAGAATGCCTTCGGTCTTGAATCCGATATCGAGAAACACCGACTCGGCGGAGACGGCAATCACTGTGCCTTCGCGTCCTTTATTGCCACCCTCTTCGGGCTTGCGCGAACGGCTCTTCTCGTACTGAGAAAGAATGTCTTTGAATGACTCGCCGGTTTCAGCGGGGGCTTCAGCGGCCGGTTGAGTTGATTCGGTTATCGGTTGGGATTCGGGAATGTTTGGGTTAGACATAATAGAGGTTACAGTTCTGTTGTGGGGTTATCTCAATAGGATAACACCGTGCCTGAGCATCCGCTTTCGGACGGGGCCCCAGGGCGCTGCGGAATTTTTATTTGTCTATTTGTCGCCTTTACACTTATTTGTCACCTTTACTTTCCAAATTCGTCAATCGTGCGATACTCAGTCGGTCTTTTTTTTGACTCACCCGTTTCAAACAATAAAACGAGGACTATGACTAACTCAAACGATCCATCCCTCTCAAGACGCAAGTGGCTTCACCTGGCCGCGGGAGCCACGCTGGGCTCGGGCTTGCTGGCCGTGACCAAAGCAGGAGCGGCAGAGACGAAACCGCAGACAACTCAAGCGGCTCATACGACTCACACAACGGCTGGCGGCCACGATCTTGGTGCGCGTACTTACAACATCCGCGACTTCGGCGCTAAAGGCGACGGCAAGACGCTGGATACGGCTGCGGTGCAGGCGGCGATTGACATATGTAATAAAGATCAGGGCGGCACGGTGCTGGTACCCGCGGGCGTGTTCGTCATCGGAACAGTCGAGATGAAGAGTAACGTTACGCTGCACATCGCGGCGCAAGGCAAGCTGATGGGCAGTGACGACGGCAAGCAGTACCATGCCGCCGATGCTATCCCGCTCAGTGGAGACTCGACGCTGGGCGACGGAAACGTCGGGCTGATCTTCGCCGTCGGGGCCGAGAACTTCACCATCGAAGGGCCGGGAACGATTGACGGCCAGGGCACACAGTTTCGCAGTCCTACGCGCGGCGTTCCGCCGCCGTCGGGTCGCGGGGGCAACAATCGTCCGTATCATCTGCTATTTCATCAATGCAAGAATTTCACGGTACGCGACATCTATCTCTTCCAGGGCGCCTATCATTCGGTCCGCATCATTCAGAGCAGTTACGTGAAGCTGGATGGAATCCGCATCTACAACCGCGTGAACCACAACAATGATGGGTTTCACTTCATCAGCGCGCAACACGTCCATCTCAGCAACTGCACGGTGGAATGCCAGGACGACGCCTGCGCCCTCTTTGGCAGTTGCAAGTTCGTCACCGTGACCAACTGCTCGTTCAGCACGCGCTGGTCGGTGTTTCGCTTCGGCGGCGGCGAGGCGGAAAACATTACGGTCTCCAACTGCCTCATCTATGACACCTACGGCTGCCCCGTCAAGATGCGCTGCGGACCGGGATCGCGTTTCGAAAATATTTCCTTCTCCAATCTGGTCATGAAGAACGTGACCGGACCAATCTCAATCGGCCTGGGAGGAAACCGGCGGCGCCCGCCCCAGACTGAATCTCAGACCCAGGCCCAAGCTAACGGTCAGCCGGGTACACCACCCAGTGTTCCCACCGGCGCGCAGCTCGAAGATTCAGGCACGCCGCCGGGCCAAGGAGGGGTTGTCCGCAATATTACTTTCAGTGGAATTCGCGCTACTGTGACCGTTCCGGTACAGTTCCCCGATGTGCCGTTCACCAGCGGCTACAACCCGGGGGAGATCAAATCGTGCATCGCGGTCAACCGCTCCGGAGAGGGCGTGCTGGAGAACATCAGCTTCAACGATGTTCACGTCACCTTTGCGGGCGGTGGCACAGCAGAAGAGGCTGCAGTGCGCGACGTACCCAAGATCACCGGAGAGTATTACGAAACCGGCGTCTTGCCGGCCTATGGCCTCTATGCTCGCAACGTGCGCGCGCTTACTCTAAGCAACGTACGCTTTGACGTAAGTTCGCCTGAGCTGCGGCCGGCGATGGTATTCGACCACGTGGAAGACGCCGCAGTGAATGGGTTCAGTGCACAAGCGAATCCGCGGGCTGAGTCGTTGCTGCGGTTCATTGAAACGCGAGACGTCTTGCTGAGCGCCGCGCGCGCGCTGACGCCGGCCGCGGTCTTCCTGCAGGTGGAAGGTGCGGACAGCCAGGGCATCACGGTTGACGGGGGCGATCTGTCAAAAGCAGCAACGCCGGTGGCCTTCAAAGCCGACGCTCCGCAAAAAGCTGTGAAGCTGCGTATTTAGATAAATAGGCTCGGCTTCCCATTACGGGACAGCCGGGCTTTGAAGATGGTGCTAAGTTGCCGTTGAGGTTGGGTTCGTATTGGCTTTTAGCGATTCTCTGAGGGTCTTTGCCTGAATCGCGAGCTTTGTCCAAGTGCTACCATTTATATATTCATGAGAATCATGCTGTTCAGAATCGCCCTCTTAGTTTGTATCCCCTGGATGCTCTACGCCCAAGCTGCGAACAAGAAGTCTGCCGCTCCGACTCCTCCCTCCATTCCAGACGACAAGGGAAGCATTGTGGGTGGAAATACTTACAAGAACCCCGCTCTCGACATGACCATCGCACTCACCGGCGAATGGGAGTTTCTGGACCAGGAGACAACGCGCCAGGCAGAAGGTATAGAAGACAGCCAAACCACTCCTCGTTCCGGATGCCAGGGGCCGCTGTGTGGGACTCCGGAAATCAATATCGCGCTAAAAACGAAGCCGGAAGCGGCCGCAACAGCTCCGGCCGTGAGCACGATTTTTCTGGCGGGGTTCAAGTTAGCGCCGCAGTATCTCAATCGCGACCAGTATCCGCTGAAAAACTTTGCGGAAGTCATGTTGAACGGCAGTACGGGGAGCGCAGGCATGGTTCCGGCGGACAGCTTAACTTCGATCCAACTGGGAGGAAGACCAGCCTATCGTTTGCTGGTGCGTGATCCGGATGCGGAAGCTTCACACGAAGCTGGTTATGTGGTGGAGTCGAACGGATACATCCTTTTATTAGTCGGGGCGACTTCAACTCCCGCTGATCTTCCCAAATTGCAATCGGCCATCGAGGGATTGAAATTCACTCCTCCAGCGAAGCCGTCGCCGTAACGTGATCCCATCACAGAGTGTTGCCGAGCGTGAGCCGCCCACGTATCATTACCAGCCATGAATCATCTTGGCCCGGGAGAAGAAGAGCGCAGGCTCAGAGAGCAGTACGCGCAGATGAACGAAGATGAGCTTCAGGCGGTGGCCGACTACGGCTACGAACTGACGGAAATTGCCAGAAGCACGCTCGAATCGGAGATTTCCCAACGCGGTCTGAACATCAAACTGAGAGATGCGCCCCCACCGGCTCCCGCTGCCGAAACGCTGGAATCCGACGACCTGTTAGATTCTCCTCTGGTGACGGTACGGGAAGCATCGGACTTGTCAGAAGCACACAGGCTGCAGGATATCCTCGACGCCGCCGGAGTGCCATATTGCTGGGGCCCAGACAATCTCGAAAACGTGGACGCGTTCAACTCCTCCTTGGACGATGGGCTCGCTCTCAAAGTTTGCACCGTTGACCTCGATCGCGCAGTCCGCGCACTCAATCTAGCCCCGCCACCGGAACCAGAGGAAACAGAAGAAGAAGACTACGTTGCCGTGTGCCCCAAGTGCCATTCTTCCGAAATCGTCTTTCAAGGCCGGGACGCAGAACCGGCAACGGGCTCCACGAATGACTCGAAGTTTAACTGGAGCTGCGATGCTTGCGGGCATCAGTGGAAGGATGACGGCATCGAAGAGGAAGCCTGACGCCAATACCGTTCACTCGATTCGACCTCCCCAGCCTGTTTTTGCCAGATCAAGAACCAAAGTGTCATAAAATCGTTGGCTCCGCGTGTCATTCCAGATAGCACGGTATCCAGAACCGTATGAGTGACCTCTACATTGACATCGCGAGTTCGATTGCTGCCGGGTTTCCGGCTTCGCGGGCCGAGCTTGCCGTGAGAGCGCGTGAGTTGGCCGGCCGCTGCTACCGCGAGGAACGCGACGCCATCTACCGGTATCTGGTCGCGCTGGGAACAAACCCAGCCGAGGCGCAGGACCTTACACAAGAGACATTCCTTAAGTTGTATGTCGCGCTGTGCAATCGCACGCAGATTGAAAATGTTCGGGCATGGCTGTTCACCGTGGCCTCTCGCCTGGCACTCAATCAAAGGCGCTGGTGGCGTTACCGGCCAGCAGCAAGCGAGGAGGACGTGGCCCGTTGGCTGCGCTCCGAAGCTGACCCGCAAGGCACGCCGGAAGAGGCACTGCTTCATCGCGAGAAAGCTTTACGCCTGGAGGCTGCGATTCGCGGGCTCTCTCCACAACAGCAGGCGTGCCTGCACCTGCGCGCCGAAGGCTTTCGCTATCGTGAGATCGCGGACATTCTCGCTGTTAGCCTGCCCACAGTGGCCGAGTTTCTGCGCAGAGCAATCGCAGGATTGAAGAAGGCTATGCATGAGTAGCGTGAAAATACATCCCGTTGATCAAACCGAGTTGCTGCTCTATGCGGAGGGCGAACTGGCAACCGGCGTCTGCAACCGGGTGCGCTCGCACATTACCGGCTGCCCCGACTGCCAGGCTGAACTCAAAAACCTGCAAAGCGGAATCAATACATTAATCCAGTTTCGCAGTGACTTCGCACTGCTCGTACCCGCTCCTGCACCGCCGGGCCGCTGGGAGCCGCTCGATGTGCGAATCGAAGCATGGGAGAGACGCTGGAAAGTGGGCTCTCTGCTGGAGGGCTGGCGCGCAATCTTGAGGCCCGGCTACGGCCTGGCAGCGATGGCGGTTGTGCTGGCGCTGACGGTAATTTGCTTCATCCTGCAACCTTGGCATGAGACTGTTTCCGCGAATGAACTACTGGCACGGGCAACTGTGGCCCAAAGCAAGAGTCTCTCGGGTGCGCAAGGACGCGTGATTCATGAACGGCTGCAGATTCGTCGCAAATCGGGAGCGCATGGCCAGGACGCGGCGAACAACGATAAAGACAAGACCATCAACTATGAATCGTGGCAAGATGATTCACACCACCGCTTCCACGAAACTTCTTCTTCGGCTGAAATTACCGGCGAGCTGCAGCGCGTTTATCAGACCAACAATCTTGACTGGCAGTCGCCACTCTCAGCGACGGCGTATGCAAGGTGGCAAACCTCGCTGGTCGAGAAACATGATTCGGTTGCGCGCAGCGGTTCGGCGGATTTGACCCTGACCACAGTGGCCAGCGGCCAGCCCGAGGGGGATGCCATTGGAAAAGCGCAGTTGGTTGTGAGTGCAACCGACTGGCTTCCCATTGCTGTGCACCTTTGGCTTCGCGACCGTGAGTACGAGATCAGCCAAGTAAGTTCTGAATTGTTACCCGCCTCGCAGCTTGACTCTTCACTTTTTGGCACATCAGCCCCAGCGTTGCTGCGGGCTGCAGCGGCGGCGGCAACTCTGTCACCCAGCAGTCTGCCATCCAGCTTGAGACCAGCCAGCCCAAAGTCAGTTGAGCAAATTTCTGCACCTGTGATCGCATCTGCCCTAACACCTGCTTTTGTGCCTGAGCAAGCGGTCGCGGCAAACAGCAAAGCATCAACCGACGTTGCGGCCCCTGCTACTCTGCAAAACACACCCGATGCACCGAGTCATACTCTACCAGCGGCCCGAGCCGTAGCATCTGCGCCGGCATGGCCGTCTGCCATGGCTGCTTCGGGATCGCCAGTTCCTCGAACGCATGCATCAACAGGTATTACTCTGACGTTCGAACCCGACGACACTGAACCACTACTACCCGGATTGCAACCGCAAGGGACAACAGTAGCTCCGATGCTGGTCCCTGACCTTGCAAAACCGCGGCCGTTCAAGGCGTTCACCTCATCCACGGTAATTATCACCAACCCACAGCCACCGCCCCCGATGCATCTTTGTCCACTAAAGGCATTGGGAACTAAGCTCGGCATCCTCAAGCAGAGAAAAACCAAGCCGGTTGCATCTTCCAAGCCGGGAGGCTAGCCGCAACTCTTCGCCAACTGTTTTAGCTGGCGGCCTTTCAACCTTAACCGAAATGCTACTGAACTCAGCGGAGCGTGAAGTGTATCTGCGCGCTTCAACCACCTCGCTTGCTTCGAAATGGATGGATAAGGAGAATGCTATGCTGCAAAGGTTTACGATCATGCTGCTGATAGGGGCCTGCTGTTCGCCGGTGGTAGCGCAGAGTGCGCGTGGCAGCGATGGCTCCAAATTTGAACTGTTTGCCGGATACTCGGCGAATGGTTATTTTGTGAATGAGTCATCTACCACTGCGGTGAGAGGGCAAAAGATTTCATCTTTCTTCACCG